>CANGSN010000116.1 GCA_947455805.1 Planctomycetota bacterium | reverse complement strand
GGCGGCGCGCAGCGCCTGCACGACCGCGGCCTCGGCGGCGGCGAAGTCGCCCGCCTGCGTCAGCAGCGTCGCCTTCGCCAGCGGATCTTCGGTGCGCGCAGCCAGCTGCTGCAGTGCTGGCACCGTGCTGAACATCTCGACACCGCCCGGATAGCCGATCGCCAGCCACGGCCCTTGCGAGGTGACGTGGAACGGGCCGGCCAGCGGTTCGCGGCTGCTGTCGAACGGCGTCAGCTTCAGCGAGCGCACGCCGCGCTTGCCGGACGTGTGGCAGACGAGCAGGTGGCCCTGGCCCGGCAGCACGACGTGCTCGCCGACGAGGCAGCCGCGACCGCGGCCCGCCTGCTGCGAGCCGTTCCACTGCGGCAGGTCGACGGCCCACTTGATCAGGCCACCGGCGAGGCCGACCGCGACGAGGTGCGTGGCCGACGCCAGGAACACGTCCTCGCCGTCGGTGCCGATCATCGTCAGCAGGCGGCCGTAGGGTCCGTAGTGCGTGGTGGCGTCGACGTACCAAAGCATCTGCCCGGTGCTGACGTCGGTCGCGACCAGCAGTTCGCCGTCGCACGGCGCGACGACGGCGATGCCTTCGTGCACGACCAGGTCGTTGGGCAGGAAGCTCGGCAGTTCGCCCTGCGGGTACTGCGGCATGCCGAAGTGCATGGCCTCGTCGTTCTGGCGCTTCTGCTTGCGCGCGCTCTTGCGCTGCGGATCGACGCGCTCGTAGCGGCGGACCCAACGCAGGTCGCCGGCGAACGCGTCGACGGCGGCGAGGCAGCCGGCGTTGGTCGCGACCAGCGCGATGCCGCCCTGCACGACGACCTGGCAGCCGGGCGCCTTGAAGAACGGCGAGCCACCGGCGTGGATCGGCACGTTCCACAGCGGCCGGCCGTCGCGGCGGTCGAGGCACTCGAGCGAGTAGGCGCCGCGGCGCAGCGCCGGCAGCAGCAGGCGTTCGCCGAACACGACCGGCGCGGCGAGGAACGTCACGTCGCGCAGGCCGGCGTCGCCGTCGAGCCACTGCGCCGAGCTCCACACCGGCTTGCCGAGTTCGCGGTGGAACGCCACCAGCTCGCTCGCCTTCAGCACCTCGGTCGACGCCGCCGCGGTGGCGCGGCCGAGCACGACGTAGCGGCGCACTTCGTCCTCGACCGGGCGCAGCAAGGCGAAGTCGCTGGTGGCGATGCGGATGCGGGGCTGGTTCTCGCGGGCTACCGGCGCTTCGTCTGCCGCCTCCTTCTCCGAACGCCGACCCTGCTGCAGCAGGACACCGGTCGCGGCATCGACCGAACGCAGGCAGAAGTGCTCGAGGAAGAGCGCGCGCGGGAAACCGCCGAGTGCCCCCGCGTCGTGGCCGAACGTCACCCGCGTGCCGGGCCCGTAGCGGCTGGCGAACGGCATCAGCGTCGTCGCCTGGCCGCCGTCGACGAAGAAGCGCTCGTTGCCGTTGCTGTTCTTCGGGTCCTTGTACGGCTCCGGGTTGCGGAAGCGGTACTGCCACAGCGGGACCAGCTGGTCGACGTCGGCGGCGAGCCACGAGCCGGTTTCGCCACCGCCGGCGTTGTTGCCGGTGGTCTTGACGACGGTCGGTGTCGCCGCCGTCGCCATCGCGAACATCGCGCTCTCCGGCAGGTCCTTCACCGCCTGCAACTCCCCCTGCACGCGCAGCGACTCGTCGGGATTGCCCGCCGCGAGCTGCTGCACGGCCGCCAATGCCGAACCCGCTTCGCCGGCCTGCCGCAGGCAGACGGCGATCTTGAAGCGGCACCACACCGGGTTGATGCCGACGCGCTTCTGGGCGGCCTCCGGGTAGGTCTCGAGCAGGTCGCGGAACACGGCGACCGCGGCGCGATAGCGGCCTTCCTGCATCAGCCGGTCGCCGAGCAGCGCCATCGCGCGGCCGGCGGCGAGCGTCACGAAGTAGCGGTTGCCGACCTGTTCGAGCGCGGTCAGGCTGCCGTCGCGCAGCGCCGCCTGCAGCAGCTCCTCGGCCGCTACTTCGTGCTTCGCGCGGTAGAGCTCGATCGCCTCGGCCGGCATGCGCGCCAGCAGTTCGTGGCAGAGGCGGCGGACCGGGCGGTAGATGCGGCCGTCCTGGCTGTAGACGGCGTTGCGGGCGTCGCGATCGTTGGGGCGCGAACGCGCGCCCGGGTTGGCGGGATCGGCTGCCGGCGGCTTGCCGGCGGGCTGGGGCGTGGCCGGCTGGACGGGGGCCGGCTTGCCGTCGTTTGGCTTCGGCGCCCCATCACCAGCGCCACCCGCCTCTTCGTCCTCCGGCCGCGTCGCCAGCACCTCGATCGTGCGCTCCTCGATGACGTCCTGCAGCACCTTGATCGCCGCCTCGTAGTTCTGGCGATCGAGGAAGGCCTGCGCGTTGCGCAGGTAGCGGTCGAGGTTCGAGTTCTCGAACATTTCGACCGGCGTGCCCGGATCGTCGGCGTCGGCCGGGCTGCCGGCATTCGGCGCCGGCTGCTGGATGGCGCGGCCGATCCGCATCCCCTCTTGGGCAGAGCCGTGGCCACCGACGACGGCGGCGACAGCGAGCACGATCCAGGGCGATGAGGGCACGGGGCAGGGTTCCTTTCCGACCTGGATCGAGGGGTCACGACCCAGTGCAGCCACTCCGAGCAGTGCGACATGCCGCTGCGAACGAGCGACTTCGGCGCGCAATCTACGGGCGAAGGCTGTCGACGGCGAGAGGCCCCGACCCATTCCCGGCGAACGAACTCCGGAGTGGAAGCAGACGTTGGACTCGTTCGTCACCAGGACTCGCCGAGCGATCCCTCCCCCGCCTAGACTCCCGCCCCGGATGAAGACCCCACTGCTGCGCGCCGCGACCGTGCTGGCCTTGTTCGTCACCGCGACCTCCGCCCAGGACTGGACGGACGAACAGCTGGTGCAGGCCAGCGCCGGCTTCCAGACGCCGGCACTGCCGCCGCGCCTCGCGCAGGTCGGCACGCTGCTGGCCGAAGCGCCGCGGGCGATGAACGCACTCGTCGCCCGCATCCACGGCGACCATCGCGAGTACCGGCTGAAGATCGACCGGCTGCTCGACGAACTCGGCGACGCGCGCTGGCAGGTACGCGAGAACGCCGAACGCACGCTGGTCGAGATCGGCAATCGCGCCAAGGACGCGATCCGCCAGCGCAGCCAGGATTACCAGGTGCTCGAGCAGCACATCCGCTGCCGCCGCGTGCTCGACGCGCTCGAGGCCAAGGGCGACGAACAGGAGAAGAAGGAGCTGGCGCTGCTGCGCGGCCTGGTGGCGACGTCGCTCTACCTGCCGGCGGACCCGCGGCTGTCGCGTTCGCTGCGCAGCGCGCTCGGCCACACCGATTCGTCGATCGGCGACGGCGCCATCCGCGCCCTCGGCAAGATCGGCACCGACGACGACTGCGACGCGGTGCTGCAGATGGTGGCGTTCAAGAACGGCGTGCACCGCACCGCCAGCCTGTCGGCGCTGGGCCGCATGAACGCGCCGAAGGCGCTCGCCGCCTGCCGCACGCTGCTGCTCGGGCCCCCGCCTGCCGAAGGGCCGCTGGCCGGCATCGTGCTGACGCGCACCGAGGCGATGGCGATGCTGCGCGCCCTGCTCGCGCGCACCGACGACGCCGCCACCAGCCTGCTGAACGAGCTCGGCAAGCACCCCGATCCGGTGCTCGCCGCGGCGGCGACGAAGCGCGTGCCGCCGGGCACGGCCCGCACCGCGGCGAAGTTCACGATGCCCGACCGCACGCAGCTGGCCGGCGAGTTCGGCGGCCTGCTCGGCGATTCGCTGCTGGCGCACGGCATGTTGCCCGAGCTGCCGCTGGCCGAGCTGTCGTTCGCCGACTGCGACACGATCGACTTCCCCGCCCACGCCGCCGTCGAAGCGGAAGGCGTGCGCGTGTTCCTGAACCAGGGCAGCCTGATCCGCGGCGTCGTGCTCGGCATCGATCCGGAATCGGTGCGCCTGCGCTCGGCGCGCTTCGGCGACCTGGTGCTGCCGCGCAAGGACGTGCAGGGGATCGCGTTCGACCCGAAGCTCGATCGCCTGGTCGGCGGCTCGAGCGAACACGATCGCGTGCGCGACCACGAAGCGAAGTTCCGCGACGGCCAGCTGCTGCGCGCCGACGCGACGACGCTGGTGCTGAAGGACAAGGAAGGCAAGGAGGTGTCGGTGCCGCTCGGTGAGGTGGCGGGCCTGCTGTTCACGCGGCCGCGCACCACCGAACCCGACACGACCATCTACAACCGCCTCGACCTGACCAACGGCGAGCGCCTGATCGGCTTCCTCGGCTCGAACCACGGCGAAGGCACCGCCATCAGCGTGCCGCAGCTCGGCGCCGCCGTGGTGCCTTGGCGCGACGTGCAGCACGTCGAACTCGGCGTCGGCGGCGGCGCCTTGTGGGGCTTCACGCTGATCGCCGACTACAGCGACAACCGCGTGGTCGAGGTCGACGAGCAGGGCCGGCCGGTGTTCGTCATGGAGGAGGTGTTCGGCGCCTGGGATGCCGAATGCCTCGACAACGGCAACCTGCTGCTGACCGAGTTCGCCGTCAGCCGCGTGCAGGAGGTCGATCGCAAGGGCAAGCAGCTCTGGGTGTTCGACGACCTGAAGAACCCCTACGACGCCGACCGCCTGCCGAACGGCAACACGCTGATCGCCGACACCTTCGGCAGCCGCGTCATCGAGGTCGACCAGGCGGGCAAGATCGTGTGGTCGTTCGCCAAGGACATCCGGCCGTTCGACGTCGATCGCCTGCCGAACGGCAACACGCTGATCGCCGACGTGCTGAAGGACCGCGTCCTCGAGATCAGCCCCGGCGGCGAAGTCGTCTGGGAGCTGAAGGGCCTGCCGAACGCCCACGACGCCGACCGCCTGCCGAACGGCAACACGCTGGTCACCCTGCGCAACAAGGGCTCGGTGCTCGAGCTCGACCGCGACGGCAAGGTCGTCTGGGAGCTGCAGGGCCTGAGCTCGCCGAGCGACGCCGACCGCCTGCCGAACGGCAACACGATCGTGGCCGAGAACACGCGTGTGCGCGAGTTCGACCGCCGCGGCAACGAGGTCTGGAAGAAGGAGATGACCTGGGCCGTCGAGGTCAATCGCTACTAGAGGGCCGCGCGGGGACGGGCCTCGAGCGTCCGGTAGGAGCCGGCGGCCGCAACGGCCGCGGCTCAACGACGACGGCGCCGGGTTCGATTCCAGGGGCGAGGACGACGCAATCGCCGCAGCGGGGGACCGTGGGATCGAGCCGACGACCGCAAGCGGTCGCGGCTCGATTGGGTGGGAGCCGGAATGGGTTCCGGGGGTGCGGAACGCAGCGTGGAGAGCCCGGGGGCTGCCTGTGCGGCGATTCGTGCGTCGGGTCAGTCGCCGAAGGCGGCGCGCAGGGATTCGGGGGGGCCTTGGGCGTGGATGTGGGCGCGCAGTCGCTCCATGAGCTCCGGTTGCTCGTCGAGCGCGGCGCGGCAGTAGGCGTAGATCGCGCGCTGCTGGTCGCTCGGGGACGAGGTCGCGGCGAGGTGGAGAGCCAGCCAGGGTTCGGCGGCGGCGGGGCCGCGCGACAGCAGCTCGAGTTCGCCGCGGCGCCACGCGCGTTCGGCGAACGCGGCCTTGGCGGACGGCCAGTCGGTGGCGGCAGGGGCCAGCTCGAAGGCGGCGTCGAGCAGCGTGCGTGTGCGCTGCCATTCTTCGCGCACCGGGGCGCCAGCGCCGGCGAGCGCGGCTTCGGCCTTGGGCGCGGCGAGGTGGGCGCCGACCACGTCGCCGGCACCGAGGCGGAAGGCGACGTACTCGAGCGGCCACGCGGCGCGGAAGCCGAACCAGGCCAGCGTCAGCGACACCAGCACGGCCGCCAGCAGCCCCTGGCGCACGCGCCGACCGCGCGCCGCGAACGCCGCGCGATAGGCAGGATCCGCCTGATGGCGGTGCATGCGCTGCACACGTTCGCTCTCGTCGGGGTGCATCGACAGCAGCGAGCGCAGCGCGCTGGGCTGCTGCGGCATCGCGAGGCGCATCGCCTCGAGCAGTGCCTGCGAGCACGGGCCGGCGCCGAGCGCTTCGACCGACACCGCGTCGGCCTCGAGCTCGAAGCGGCGCATCAGCTGCCGCACGGCGACCAGCGCCAAGGCACCCGGCACGGCGGTCAGGGCCACCAGCAACCACGGTTCGCTGCCGTGCACCATGCACAGCCGCACCGTCGCCAGCACCGCGACCGAGACCGCCAGCACGAAGCCGGCGAGCAGCTGTGGATGGCGCAATCGCGCATGGCCGACCTCGTGCGCGACGACGCCGGCGAGCGCCACGCGATCGAGCGCGTGCACGAGGCCGTCGGTGATGCACAGGAAGCGGCCGATCGGCAGCGGCGCCACCAGCAGCGCGTTCAGCGAACGGCGCCCGGTCGGCAGCACGTAGACGCGATGCGGCGGGAAGCCGAGCTGCGCCGCGGTGGCGCGCAGCGCCTCGCCGACGCCGGGTGGGAAGTCGCCGTGCACGCCGAACCAGCGGCGGAACAGCTGCGGCAGCAGCAGCAGGGCCAGCACCAGCAGCACGATGCCGGCGAGCACGGTGCCGACCGAGGTGGCCATGACGAACGCTTCGAGCTCGTCCGACTGCTGCAGCAGCGCCAGCAGGGTGGTGAGCAGCGCCACGAGGCCGAGCATCAGGATCGGCCAACCGAGCCGCGCGCGCAGCTGCGGCACCAGCTCGCGCAGGTGCGGCAGCACGCTCGGATCGACCGGCCCCGGCGCCACCAGTTCGCGCATCTCGACGTGCAACTGCGCGAGCGTCGCGACGGCGAGGCGCGGCAGTTCGGCGACGAAGACCGGCGCGAAGCCGAGCACCAGCGCCAGCGCGCCGTCGTCGAACGCGACGCGATCGGCGAAATCGCGGTAGCCGCCGAGCAGGTCGAGCAGCAGCACGACGCCGGGCGAAGCCAGCGCCGACCACGCCAGCACCGCACGCGGCGGCACCACTTCGGTGCGGCCCGACAGCAGTTCGCGGCGGGCCCGGCGCAACGACGCGATCGCCAGCAGCGTCGGCACGAAGAGCAGCGACAGCTCGAACAGGACGGCCGGTGCCGTGCCGGTGCCCGGCAGCGGCGTGGCCCACATCGGACCGCTCGCCGCGACCAACATGCCCAGCAACAGCGCGAACGGCAGTCCCACGGCGGCTCAGCGATCCAGGTTCGGACGCGGACGGCGGCGCGACGGCCCGCGCGCGCACGGCGACGACGGGCGCACGGTCTCAGCGATCACGTCCACCACCGTCGGCCTTCGGCTCGCTCGGGGCCTTCTCGTCGGCGGGCTTGGCGAACGCCTTCGCCATCGCCGCGGCGAAGCGTGCGTCCTTGCGCAGCGCGGCCAGCTCGGGATCGGTCTCCAGCGTCTTGCGCTCGATCCGCCACGACGCGTCGAGGTTCGGATCGGCCAGCAGTTCGGCGCAGCGCTCGATCGCCTGCAGGCCGAGCTCCTGTTCGCCGAGCAATGCGTGCACGCAGGCCACCGCGTACCAGGCCACCGGCCGCAGCGGCACGCCGAGGTTCTTCGACAGCGCCTGGGCCGTGCGATACAGGTTGGCGGCGCGCTTGTACTCGCGCAGCAGCACGTAGAAGTCGGCGAGCTCGAGCGAGGCGCGCACACGATCCTCGGCCGTGCCGTCGGCGATGCCCTGCTGCAGCTCGGCGACGATGCGCTGGCCCGGCTCTTTCGTTCCCCACTGCCACAGCGCCGCAGTCAGCGCCCGACGCAGGTCGGTCGGCTCGAGGCGTTCGTTCTCGACGATGCGGATCACCGCCTCGAGGCGTTCGGCGGGCGGCGTGCGCAGCTGCAGGTCGCGCAGCGGCCCGACCAGGTGCACGCGGCGATCGATCGAGAACCAGGGCGGCGGCGCCAGCAGCAGCTCGAAGAAGCGGTCGGTGACGAACGGCTGCAGCGGCTGCAGTCCGTCGTACTGGCCGACGAAGACCATGTTGGTCGCGCGTTGCCAGGTGACGAAGTCGAGCGCGACCAGCGTCGCCAGCGACAGCAGCGCGCGCGAACGCGGCGTCTTCGCCTGCACGTCGGTCTGCGCGAGCTGCGTGGCGAGCCAGGCGATCGCCGCCTTGCGATCGCAGGCGAGCTGGGCGACGACCTTCTCGACTTCGACGTCGCGGTCCTGGCCGTCGGCGAGCCAGCGTTCGGCCGCAGCCTGCGCGGCTTCGAACTGGGGACTCGGCGGCGCTGGATCCTGCGTGGAGGACTGCTGGGCGAACGCAGGGCTCGCGACCAGGGCGAGCAACGCCAAGTTCGTCCAGTGGCGGCTCGCTGCGACGGGGCTCGGCATGCGCAGGCTTTGTAGCCTCAGGAGCCGGCGGGCGACAGCACCCCGGGCGCGGCCGGGCCGAGCGCTGCGAGCAGCGCCGCGGCCGTGCTGGCGATCTCCGCATCGCCCATGCG
>CANGSN010000115.1 GCA_947455805.1 Planctomycetota bacterium | reverse complement strand
TTCCTCGGGCTCGACGGCGCCTCGCCGCTGCTGTTCGCCAACGTGCTCGGTTCGACCACGCGCCTGCGCGAGGACCTGACGCCGGACGCGAGTGCCTTGCTGCTCGAGGATGCTTCGCGCCTGCCCGACAGCGGCCACGTCTGGGTCGCCGGCGAGCGCTTCCAGTACAGCGAGAAGCGCGGCAACGACCTGGTCGGCGTCGTGCGCAGCAGGCCGGCTGCGGGCGGCGGTGGCGGCGACGGCGGCAATGCGGAGAAGCCCGACACGCTGCTCGCCGGTGCCCTCGTGCTCGACTACCGCTGCGTGCTGGCAGCGGCGTGGCCGTTCCTGTCGCGCGGCAGCGAACGCACCGAGCGCGCGCCGTACCGCGCGATCGGCGACCTGGTCGGCATCGGCGCCGCCGGCTTCGGCACATTCACGCCGAGCGAGCTCGACCAGCTGTCGCGCGCGTTCGCCGTCGACGCGATGGCGACCACGGCGGCGACGTGGGGCCGGCCCGAGCGCGTGTTCAACCAGCTCGACGCCGGCAGCGGCCAGACGATGGTCGTCAAGTCGGCGCTGCACATCGGCCCCGGCAGCACCGTGCGGCTGCGCGACACCCGCACCGGCCAGGTCGAGTACGCGCTGGTGATGTCGGCGTCGACGCAGCGCGGCCTGACCGAACTGCTGCTGCCGTCGGTGTTCCTGCTGACGCTGCTCGAGCCGGTGGTGCACTCCTTCCCGGCGACCGACACGCTGGTCGAGCCGATGATCCCGGCCCCGGTCAACGTCAACACGGCGCCGGTCGAGGTGCTGACGGCGGTGCTGGCCGAGCTCAGCCAGGCGCAGATGGTGCGGGTGCCGGACGCGAAGGGGCTGCAGCGGCAGACGCCGCGCACGCTCGGGCGCGCGATGGCGCAGGACCTCGCCGAAGAGTGGCTGCGGCTGCGCGGCGGGGCCGAGGCCGGCGAGGACACCGGCGGTGCGCCGTTCCAGGGCTGGCAGGATCTGGTGGCGCGTGTGTTCGAGCCGCGGCTCGCGCAGGCGGTGAACGACCAGGAGCGCCTGTTGTGGCTCTACGTCTACCGCAACCTGCAGACCGGCCGCGACAGCGCGCTCGACATGGGCACGGCGCCGATCTGCTTCGCCAGTGGGCCGTGGTTCCACTACCGCGCCGGTGCCAGCCGCATGCGCAGCGTCGTCGCCGACGAGATCGCGGCGCGCCACGAACGCACCGGCATCGCCGCCGTGCTGCCGGGCTTCACGCTGCAGCAGCAGTGGGCGACGCAGGAGCGCTTCGAGGAGGCGTTCGTGCTCGATCGTCGCTCGCCGTTCTGGACCACGACGCCGGTCAACCTCGGCCATCCGCAGCAGCGCGAGGTCGGCAACGACCCGGCGCCGCGCTACTTCCCGCACCTCGTGCCGGTCGCCTACCCGCAGTTTGGCTTCGGCGCGCCGCGCTTCCCCAGCACCGACACCACCGATGCCGGCGCCACGCCGGCGAACGCGACGACGCCGCCAGGCCGCTGGCCGGTGCAGGCGACGCGCCCCGACTTCACCAGCACCTTCCAGGACTTCGCGATGGCGGCGAGCGTGCGCGGCCACGACCTGAACAAGGCGGGGCCGTTCGCGATGCAGAACACCGGGCCGGCGACCGCCGGCAGTGGTGCGGGCGGCAGTGGTGCGGGCGGCAGTGGTGCGGGCGGAGGTGGTGCGGGCGGAGGTGGTGCGGGCGGCGGTGCCGGTGCCGGCGGCAACAACACCGATCCCCGGCACGACCAGGTGCGGTTCCCGTTCGCGGCGCCGAACAGCTTCGTCGATCGCTTCGCGCTGTCGTTCTGGGTCGAGCCGCAGTCGCTCGGCGCGTCGATCCTGTTCGACCACGGCGTCGGCAGCGAGACGCGCAACCGCCTGGCGCTGCTGGTGCGCGACAACAGCCTCGTGTTCGAGTGCCTCGACGAAGCGGGCCTCGACCCGGCGCCGGCGTCGTCGCCGGCCGGCGTGCAGCGCAGCGCCGCCGAGTGGCGCGTGCCGCTGGCCGAACTGTCGCTGCCGGCGAACACGCCGCTGCACGTGGCGATGTCGGCCTACCAGGGGCGCGCCGCCGACATGTCGTTGCTGGTCGACGGCGTCGTGCGCGGCCGGCCGCGCTACGTGACCTGGCTGTCGGCGCCGCTGCCGACGTTCGACCCGAACCTCGCCAACAACCAGACGCTGCCCGGCGTCGCCGGCAACGACCGCTACCTCGACCTGCAGGTCGAGAGCACCGAGGGTTTCCCGCCGGTCGGCGTGCTGCGCATCGGCCTCGAGCTGTTCGAGTACTCGGCGATCCAGGGCAACAGCTTCCGCTGCCGCTACGTCGACTCGCTCGGCGGTCGCGGGGCCCGGCAGATCGGGCGCGAACACCGGCCATCGATCCCGACCGACCAGAACGGCCGGCCGACCGTCGACCTCAACGACCCGCGCTTCGCCGGCGTCAACCTCGACTTCTTCCCGGCGCACCCGGCCGGGTCGATGGTGGAGCTCTACGGCTACTCGGCGCTGCTCAGCGACAACTCGCCGATGATGCCCGGCGCCACCGCGCTCAGCGGTGCCATCGGCGGCTTCGCGGTCGCGCGCGGCTTCGTGCAGAACCCGCGTCCGATCCAGATCAACACGCCGATGGCGTCGATCAGCATCGGGCGCGGCATCGACCAGCAGTGGAACGCCGGCGAGATCGAACTCGCCGACCCGATCGCGAACCCCGTCGGCAACAACAACTATCCGCCGACCCAGGCCCAGCAGCAGATCCAGGAGGCGTTCCCGACCACCGGCGGCTTCGCGCTGCTGGTGCAGCGGCAGTTCCAGTTCGACCCGCCGCTCGGCGTCGTCGCCCAGTCGGCGTTCGTCGGCGGCATCGAACTGATCCGCTACACGGCGCGGCAGGGCAACAAGCTGACCGGCGTGCAGCGCGGGCAGACGCTGCCCGGCAACGACGCCCAGATCAACAACAGCTTCTTCCAGGCGGGCGTGCTGCGGCAGTTCGTCTGCGACTGGGAGCAGTGGCAGGTCGGCAACGGCGCCGGCGGTGGTGCTGGCACGGTGTTCTTCGACAACGTGCCGACGCTGATCCTGTGGGTCGTGCCGATCTCGCTCGGCGTGCAGAACGCGCGCGTGCTGCCGGATCCGGCGACGACGCTGCTGACCGAGTGGCTGCAGATCTTCACGCCGGGCTCGCCCAACGACACCGAGTGGGTGCGCTACGACACCATCAACAACGGCTTCGTCTGCCGCGCCAACCGCGCGTCGTGGGCGAACCTCTACTTCCAGCTGACGCAGCGGGCGGCGCCGGAGACGGTGCAGCTCGGCCCGGGCACCAGCGGCCCGCAGTCGGTCGTCGCCGCCCCGGCGGCGCCGCCATGGGGCAACGTGACGGCGACCGCCGGCTTCATCGGCTACACGCCGCAGCTCGAGAGCACGTTCCCGCAGATCCAAGTGGCCCGGCAGGCTCTCGAGTTCCGCGGCGATCCGTTCACCGGCACCAGCTCGCACGCGCACAACGGCGCCAGCGTGCTGCCGTGCCATCGCCTGCAGCTGAACTGGGGCAACTACGGCGCCTACACCGGGCGCTGCGGCCGCAACGACCGCGTCGCGCTGGTCAACTCGCGTTCGGCGGCGGCGAACGGCAGCACGCGGCCGAGTGTCGAATGGCAGACGGTGAACTGGGCGGCGCGGCGCTACGGCTCGGACAACCTGAGCAACCAGAACCAGACGCCGCCGGAGCTGCTCGGTCCGTGGCCGTTCCAGCTGGTCGCGTTCCAGGCCGCGGTCAACGTCGGCATGCTGGGCGCGCCGGCGAACACCAACGTCGACGACCCGCGGCGCTTCGACCGCGTCGTCAAGTTCCCGAGCGGCGAGCTGCCGGCGGCCTACTGTGCCACGCCGATGCTCGGCGCCGGCGTCAACTCGGCGCAGCCGCTGCAGGGCTTCGTCGACGAGGTCGCGGTCACGCACCAGGTGGCGCCGGACCTGATCCTCGACACTCCGTGCGATGCGTCGGCGCAGCAGTTCTCGGTCGACCGCGGCTTCGTCGTGCACAGCTCGGGCGGCCAGTTCTTCCAGAACGACCGCACGCTCGAGTTCCCGCAGGACGGTGGCCTGGTCGAGATCGACGGCGAGATCCTCGCCTACCAGGGCCGCGCCAACGGCGTGTTCACCGTCGCCGTCAACGGCCGCGGCCTGTTGAACACGCAGGCGCGCGGCCACGATCGCGGTGCCCGCGTGCGCTTCCTGACGCACGTGCCGGCGGCGATCCTGAACCGCGGTGCTGGCCCGCGCGACAGCGAGCTGTCGCTGCAGTCGCTCGGCGCCCTGCCGGCGCGCGGCGGCACGCTGCTGCTCGGCCGCGAACTGCTGCACTACTCGTGGGTGCGTCGCCGCGGCCAGCAGGTGCAGGTCGAGATGCCGCGTTGGTTCCCGCCCGACGAGGACCCGGCCAGTGCGCAGTCGCGCGGCCTGTTCCGCGGGCGCTTCGGCACCGCGGCCCAAGGCGGCTCCAGCGGCGAGGCGGTGATCGCGTTCCCGTTCCGCTACTGGGACCGCTACGAGGAGCGCAGCGACGATCCGGAGCTCGGCTACACGCAGTTGACCCTCAACGAGGCGCCGGCGTTCTTCCGTTCGCTGCGCTGGCGCGAGCAGCGCAGCGATGCGCGCGTCGAGCCGGTCGTGCTGGTGCGCATCGACGGTCGCTCGCCGTGGAACGCCGAGCCGAACGTGGCGCCGGGGCTGATGCAGTCGAAGGGCGGCACCGCCGAAGGGGCCGGCCACCGGCTGAACCAGCAGGCGAGCCGCGTCGAGGTGCGGTTCGCGGTCGACTACCTGCCGGGCGCCATCGACCTGGCGAACTTCCGCGCGCACGCGTGGAAGCAGTCGCTGCGCATCCAGGACGTCGTGCTCGAGTACGAAGGGCAGACCAGCATCTTCCACGAACAGGTGAGTGCGCGATGACCACGACCCAAGCCATGGCGGGCGGGCGCGCGCGCAGCGGCGGCTTCACGCTGATCGAACTGCTGGTCGTCATGGGCCTGCTGTCCGGCTTCCTGGTGATGCTGGTGCAGCTGGTCAACAGCGGTGTGCGCATGTTCCGCGAGGGCGAACTCGGCCAGGCGCTGGCCGACCGCGCGAGCCAGGCGCAGCGTGTGCTCGCCGACGAGCTCACGGCGATCCGCGGCACCACGATCGGCCGCGACCGCGACGTCGTCGACGACCGCCTGGTCGTGCAGGTGCTGCCGATCGGCCTGCCGAGCAAGCCGGACAAGACGATCGCGCGCGCGTCGGTGCTGCGCGCGTCGGTGCAACTGTCGGTCGAACGCGAACTGGCGCTGATCGACGTCGGCATCACCGCCCGCCTGCTGGCCGCCGATCCGAACCTCGCCGAGGCCGAGCTCGCGAAGAAGGTCGCCGAGCTCCGGCGCCACGAGCCGCTGCGCGGCCTCGGCCAGCTGCTGCTGCTGCCGTGGCGGCAGGCCGGCGACGACGAGGCGCTGCTCGAACTGCGCGCCGGCTGGTTCCTGCCGGGCCAGGCGATCCCGATCGCCGAGGACCGCTTCGTCGATCCGTTCACCGTGCCGGTGCCGGGCAGCCCCGAGCTGCCGACGTTGGCGCTGCGCGAGGTGACAATGCCGGTGCTGCAGGATCTGCTGCACTTCGAGGTGCTGCTGTGGGGCCAGACGACGAAGTCGTGGACGGCGAACCCGGGCACCGGCGGCGGTCCGTTCGTCTGCTGGGACAGCGCGCGCGGCGGCTGGCTGGTGTCGGCGGCGAGCGGCGGCGAGTTCGCGCTCGACCGCGGGCCCGAGAGTGGCAACGACCCGCGCGACGACGTGCACCCGCACGCGATCCTGGTGCGCTGCACGGTCGCGCAAGCTGCCGGCGGGCCGCCCGAAGGCCTGCTGCTGCACACCCTCGACGCCGACGAGACGACGCTGCACCTCTACGACGGCGAAGCGTTCCCCGGCCGCGACAGCGGCGGCTACGTCAAGGTCGGCACCGAGTGGATCGGTTACGCCGAGCGCGACGGCGACAAGCTGATCGGTCTGCGGCGCGGCCAGCGCGGCACCGTCGCCCAGGAACACGCCGCCTCGGCCCGCGTGCACGTCGGCCGCATGGTCGAGTTCGTGGTGCCACTGGCGCACGCCAAGGACGACTGGAATGACTGACCTCCGGCAATCCCGCGGCCCGCACGCCGACCCTGGTTCGCGCGCCAACCCTGGCCCCAGCGCCAGTGCCGGCTTCACGCTGGCCGAGATGCTGGCGGCGCTGTCGATCCTGCTGCTCGGCGTCACCGCGCTGATCGGCGCCCTGACCAGCGCCGTCGGCAACCGGCGCACCAGCGACGCGCGCTTCGAGATGGGCGCGCTGTCGGACCTGGTGATCCACCGGCTGCAGCAGGAGGCGCTGGTGCCCGACCCGGATGGCGGGGCGCCGAAGTTCGTCGCCATGACCGACCAACCGGCCCCGGGGTTCCCCGGCATGCTGTGGTCGGCGACGGCGAAGCCCCACGGCGACCGCCCCGACCTGCTGCTGGTGCGCGTCGACGTGCGCTGGCCCGGCAGCGAAGACCTGGCGCCCGAGGACGGCGCCATCGCCGGCGGCGGCGACTTCACGACCTTCTACCGCGTGCTGCCGCGGCAGCTGCCGCTGCGCGACCGCGTGCTCGGCTTCCGCCGCGACCAAGAGAACTCTCCGAGGTGAGTGCGATGCTGCGATTCTGCCAACTGGTCTCTCTGTGCCTCGCCTGGCTGCTGCTGGGCGCGTCGTTGCCGGGCCAGACCCTGCAACTCAGCGACGGGCGCCTGCTGCTGGCGACGGTCGTCGACCAGCCCGACTCCGAAGGGCTGCGCGTGCGGCGCCTCGACAACGGCGGCCTGCTCGACCTGCGTTGGGAGCAGCTGTCGGAAGGCTGTGCGTCGGCGTTGAAGCGCCAGCACAACCTGGTCGGCGACGCGCAGTCCGAACCGATGGTGCGCGCCGACGAGGTCGAGTACTCGTTCCAGGGTCAGCGCACGGTCGTCGTCGGCCGCATCGTCGAGACCACCAACGAGCAGCTGCTGGTGCAGAAGCGCGGGGTGCAGATCCCGGTGCGCCGCGCCGATCTGCGCAGCGTGCGCAAGATCGACGCCCCGGTCACGCAGGTGCTGACCAAGGCCGAGTACTACCAGCAGGTCAAGGACGAGGTGAAGCCGGGCGAGGATCCGGACAAGCACATGCGCATCGCCGAGTGGCTGATCCAGGCGCGCGACTACGAGAACTCCGACCTGCACCTGCAGGCGGCGAAGAAGCTCGGGGGCACCAAGAACCCGCAGCTGCTCGAGCAGTTGATCCAGCGGCTCACCAAGTTCCGCGACGCCGAGAAGGAGCTGACGCTGCTGTCGGACATCCAGGTGTCGCGCAGCAGCGGCCGCACCTCCGACTTCGAACGTGGGCGCAAGCTGATCGCGCAGTTCGAGAAGGAGTTCCCGCAGGCGAAGCTGAAGGTCGAGTTCGAAGCGGAGAAGAAGCTGTTCAGCGAGACTCGGAAGCGCGCGCTGTCGACGTCGGTCGCGGTCGAGTTCCGTCGCGCGATCGCCACCGTCGCCGAGAAGAAGATCGACAGCGAAGGCTGCACGCTCGACGTCGCGCGCGAATACGCGCAGGGCAAGATGACCGACGAGATCGTCGCGGTGCTGGCCAAGCAGATGAAGCTCGATCCGGCCGAGGTCAAGGAGCTGTGGGCCGCGCGCGGCAACTACCCGGTCGGCAAGCGCGCCGACCAGTTCGACTACGGCTCCGGTTCGTGGCTGCTCGGCGAGCAGGGCATCATGAAGGGCATCGACGCCAAGAATGTCGGCAAGGGTGCGCCGGCCGAAGCGGAGCAGACCGCCGATCGCGATGCCGAGCGCTTCCGCAAGATGATGCAGGAGGCGATGCGCAACCGCGCGCGGCAGATCCAGCAGCAGGGCGGCGGCGAAGAGGAGCAGACCGAGGAAGGCTGGTGGAGCTCGGCCTCGCGCATCGAGAAGACCAGCTGGCTGCGCGCGTTCTACGCCGAGAACAGCGGGCAGCTGGTTCTGCGTTCGCCGTACGTGTCGACGTGCGGGGTGTGCTACGGCCGCGGCGGCTTGGTCGGCATCGGTGGCAATGGCAGGGAGAGCCAGTCGAAGTGCCAGGCCTGCCACGGCCTCAAATACAACCGCAGCTTCCGCGCCTACTGACTACGGCGAGGGTGCGGGCCTCGACCGTCCAGTAGGAGCCGACGACCGCAAGCGGTCGCGGCTCAACGACGAGGACGCCGGCTTCGTTTCTGGGTGGCGGGGTTGCGGCCTCCGCCTTGGCTGACGACCGACCTCTCCGACTCGGCGGGTGCCAGGGATGGGACGATCGGGGATGATGTGGCGATGTCTTTCCCGGTGACGGTGGTGGTGCAGCG
>CANGSN010000114.1 GCA_947455805.1 Planctomycetota bacterium | reverse complement strand
GTGATGCTCGCCAGCGCGGCGGCGCGCCCGCCGCCGTGGCGCACCTCGACCAGCGACCGCAGGCCCGTGAACTCCATCTCGAACAGCCAGTCGCTGTCGACGAAGGCCGGGCGGGTGGCCGCCGGTCGCATCGGTGGCAGTGCCAGCGACACGTCGGCCGCGGGTGCGGGTGCAAGTTCGACGCCGAGCACGCTGTCGCGGTCGGGGCCGGCGTAGCGGTCCTTCGACTTGAACAGCAGCCACGTGTTCGGGCCCTGCTGCGTGCGCACCAGGTGCCACTCGCCGCGCAGCCGCCGGCCGAACAGCAGCGCCTTCAGCTCGCCCTTCGCCATCGCGCGATCCCAATCCGGCTCCTGGACCAGACGGTAGGTGCCGCGGTCCCAGATCGTCATCGTGCCGGCGCCGTACTGGCCCTTCGGGATGCTACCGGAGAATCGCTCGTAGGCCAGTGGGTGGTCTTCGGTGCGCACGGCGAGGCGCTTCTCGGCCGGCGCGTAGCTGAAGCCGCGCGGGACCGCCCAGGACTTCAGCAGCCCGGCCTGCTCGAGTCGCAGGTCGTAGTGCAGCTGGCGCGCCTCGTGCCGGTGGACGACGAACACGTCGTCGCCGCGCGGGGTGGCGAGTTCGCCGGCGGGCTCGGGAGTCGCGGCGAAGTCGCGCTTCTGCCGGTACTCGGCCAGGGGGTCCTGCATCGGGCGCATTGTGCTGCTGGGCGCGGCCTGGGTGCGAGGTCCGAGTGGTGCGCGCCGGGCTGGGCGAGCGATCGTGGTGCGGAACAGCACGCTGTGCGATTCTGCACGGCAACTCGCCGAGGATGGTGGTCGGCCGTGGAAGCTCCGGTGGTGGCGGGAGTTGGGTGCCGCGGCGGCGGATTCGCGGCAGCTTGGAGAGCGCGGGGATGCGGCTCGCTCGCGGTCGCCGACGCAGGCACTACCTTTGCTGTCGTGCCACCAGCTCCCGTTGCGATGGTGGAGTCGATGGCGCGTGAACTTCGCTTGCATGGAACATGAGGCGAAGTAACTTGCTATGGCTCCCCTGCTCGCATCGTCCCGGAGCAGACCCTACGCCCCCGATCCCTGGGCGGAATTCGATCCCAATGAACGCGATCCCAACGCACCGAACACTGCTCGGCCCTCTCGCAGGCTCGGCCCTCT
Source organism: Planctomycetota bacterium (assembly GCA_947455805.1). Classification (GTDB taxonomy): domain Bacteria; phylum Planctomycetota; class UBA1135; order UBA1135; family UBA2386; genus UBA2386. Next base: position 7,275 of record CANGSN010000114.1, on the reverse strand, counting down.
CCCTGGCACTGCTGGTCGGCGCCGGTCTGGTGGCCACTGGCTGCACCGGCGGCTCCAAGGGCGACCCGGACAACCGGGGTGACTTCAAGGTCACGAGCATCAGCACTGGCTCGGGCAGTGTGTATCCCTACCGCATCCGCACGACCGACTCGTTCGGCAACCCGACGTCGACGGTCGTCAACATCGAGAGCGAGGCCACGCTCCGCCAGTTCGTCAACGGCAACAACGGTGTGCTGCCGGTCGCGACTCTGCCGACCACGGCGGTGCTGCCGGACGGCAATCCGGGCAACCACTTCCTGAGCTTCGCGTTCAGCCACAAGCTCGACGTCGATTCGATCCTGAGCAACCTGCTGTCGGACCAGACGAACTCGGGTCTGCGCGGCGCGCTGACGATCCTCGCCTACGACCCATCCACCGAGACCTCGGTGCCGGTGCGGGGTCGCGGTTTCGTCAACGGCATCACCTACTACAACGAAGGTGGTGTGCTGCGGCAGCGGCTCGCGGTCGAGGCCGATGGCAACACGGTCAACATCGTCGACGCGCGCGCGGCGGGCTTCCCGGCCTATGCGGGTGCTTCGGACCTCGTCGGCAAGAAGACGTTCGTGTTCGTCGCCGACAGCGACGACGATCTGACGACGATCGAGCAGTTCCCGAGCAACCGCCTGCTGCGTCTGGTGGTGACCAACGCGGTGCGCAACAACGAAGGCGACATCCTCGAGCAGGAAGTCGGTGTGGCGACGACGGTCGGCGCCGACGTCGATCCGCCGCAGGTGCTGCGCTACACGACGGCCGCGCCGGACATCACGCCGGGCAACAGCGAGACGGGCGTCGATCCGACCGGCTCGATCCTGATCCGCTTCAACAAGCCGGTGCAGCCGGGCGAGGTCGGCACCTTCTTCGACGCCAACCTGTTCACGCCGCCGAGCGGTGGCGTGTCGATCACGGTCACGGCGGCAGCGCAGACCTTCCCGATCATCTACTACGCCGATCCGGTCAGCTACGGCGACTTGATGAACTACATCATCAAGCCCGCCTACAACCTGCCGGGCCAGTCGCTGGTCAACATCGCCGTGCAGACGACGACGATCACCAGCCTGGTCGGTCTGCCGATCGGGCAGCTGGTGACGACCCAGTTCACCACCGGCGCCGGCCCTGGCATCGTCAACGCGCCGGTCGCGCCGGAAGCGATCTACGTCGGCATCGGCGGCGCCCAGCCCGGTGTGTCGGTCATCGACCTGAACGGCTTCGGCCAAGGCACCGGTGACATCAACAACACCCGTTGGCCGATCCAGGTGACGCTGCAGGGCGGCACCGGTGTGACGCCGGCGATGGCGCCCGGCACGACCAACCTCGACGCCGGTGGCTCGGGTGTGCTGACGCTGACCCAGGACACCTCGGGCTCGACGCGCTTGCTGCGCGACCCGATCGTCGGCGACGTCACCGACATCCACATCGGCGCGCCGCTCGACCTGATCTACAACAACGAGAACATCAACCGGAACGCCAACCGGTCGAACCAGGTCAACCAGCTGATGGGTGTGGCCCAGGGTGGCAACACGATCACGCAGCCGCCAGTGCCGAACCCGCCGCGCCTGGTGTTCCCGCCGCCGAATCCCAACCGCGCCATCTTCGCCGAGGAGCCGACGGTCAAGTCGTCGCAGGGTCCGCCCGGATCCCTCGTTACCGCCGGTCCGCCGGCGTGCATCTCCGCCGGTCTGAACCAGCTGGTGCGCGGCAACCCGTTCGCCAGCGTGCAGAACGAGGTCGGTGTCTACGGCTCGACCTTCATGGGTGTGTTCGTCGGTCCGCAGCCGCCTCCGGGCTCGCCGCCGCCGCCAGCACCGTTCTGCCCGTTCACCGCGCGCCAGCAGATCGGCCACTTCCTCTACGTGCTCGATCGCGACAACCGCCAGGTCCTGGTCGTCAACAGCAACCGGTTCACGGTGCTCGACACGATCCAGCTGTCGGACCCGGTCAGCATGGCGATGTCGCCGAACATGACCCGCCTGGCGGTGACGAACTTCGCCAGCGCCACGGTCAGCTTCATCGACATCGATCCGACGAGCGCGCAGTTCCATCAGATCGTCGGTGAGACCCGCGTCGAGAGCGGCCCGACGGCCATCGCATGGCAGCCGGACGGCGAAGACGTGCTGGTCGTCTCGACCAACGCGAACTTCCTGACCATCATCAACTCGTTGGACCTCACCGTCCGCCGCACGCTGGGTGGCTTCCTGACGCAGCCGATCGACGTCGTCTGCACCGAGCGCTACCTGACGACCGGCAACACGTCGAACCTCTATTACGCCTACATCCTCAACTCGAACGGCACGGTCGCCGTCTATGAGTCGGGGCCGGACGGCGTCAACGGCTTCGGCTTCAACGACATCATCGGCAAGGCGTCGACGGACACGTTCACCCGCGCCAAGGCGATGCACTACGACCACGCGGCAGCGCGCGGCGGTGTGTTGATCGGCCACGTCGACCAGTTCGGGCTCGGCCAGGTCTCGCGCCTGACGCTGACCTCGTCGCCGAACGGGCCGCTGCAGTTGAATCCGGTGGCTGGCGGCTTCACGCTGCCGCCGACCTTCCGCCAGAAGGAGTGGACGGTCACGCAGCGCATCGGCGGCATCGCGGCGCTGAGCAACGCCATGTCGGGCAACTCGGTGATCGACCTCTGCACCGACGACCTGGTCAACAACGGCGGCCTGCCGGGCCAGTTCAACACGCAGGGTCCGAACTACGCGGTGACCCCGTACACGCACTCGGGCAAGCACACGCTGAAGCAGGGCAACGCCAAGGCCTCGTTCCCGCGCCTCTTGTTCGTGGCGCTGTCGGACGTCGGCAACGTCGACGTCTACGAGATCCAGACCGGCACCCGCATCCGGACCATCTCGGTCTCGGGCGTGCGCGTGGTGGCGAACTACTGGCGCCAGTGAGGCGCTGCTCGGCGCCAGCATGGAGCTGGCGCCGATGAGCGAACGGCGCGGGCCGCGTTCCGGATCCGGGACGCGGCCCGCAGCGTTTCCGGCTCCTCGCATCCGCACGGTTGTGGTCGGTCGAAGCGCCCCGCAGAATCCCGCCAGATGCCTGAAGGCCCGACGATCCAGAAAATGTTCGCGGAGGTCGCTCCCGGCTACGATCGCGCGAACCGCGCGCTGTCGTTGGGCATCGACCTGTGGTGGCGCCGGCAGACCGTGCGCATGGTCGCGGTGCAGAAGGGCGAACGCGGCCTCGACGTCTGCGCCGGCACCGGCGACCTGTCGTTCTCGCTGCAACGCGCCGGTGCGCAGGTCGTCGGCGCCGACTTCTGCGCGCCGATGTTGACCCGAGCCCGCCAGAAGGGTGGCCCGGACGGCCCGTTCGCGGCCACCATCGCCGGTCCGAGCTTCCTCGCCGCCGATGCGATGGCACTGCCGTTCCCGACGGCATCGTTCGACTTCGCGACCGTGGCGTTCGGCATCCGCAACGTCGCCGATCCGAAGGTCGCCTTGCGTGAGATGGGGCGTGTGGTGCGGCCCGGTGGCCGCGTCGTCGTGCTCGAGTTCACCAAGCCGCGCGTGCCACTGCTGGGTGCTGCCTATCGCTTCTACTTCCGTCGGGTGTTGCCGCGTCTTGGCGCCTGGATCTCCGGCGTGCGCAACGACGCCTACCGCTATCTGCACGACTCGGTGATGGCGTTCCCCGAGCGCGAACAGTTCCTGGCGCTGATGCGCGATGCCGGTCTGGTCTCGCCGCGGCAGCGTCTGCTCACCGGCGGCGTGGCCGCGATCTACCGTGGCGAAGTCGCCTCCTGAACCGGAGTTGCCAGAGGCGCCGGCGGGCGGCTACTTCCACTGGTCGCGCGATCCGGCCGTCGGGCTGTTCGCAGTGCTGCCGCTGTGGGTCGTCTACGAGTTGTCGCGCCTGCGCCTCTCGCCCGACGAACGGAACGGGGCCGAGCAGTGGCTGCTGCATGCCGTGCACGGCCTCGGCGCTCACGTGCATCTCCTGCTGAGTGTCGCGTTCTGCGCGCTGATGGTTGCCGCGGCGCGCCGCCTGATCCGCAACCAGGTGCCGTGGTCGCGCGTCGCCGCGGTCATCGCCCTCGAAGGCACCGTCTACGCGCTGCTGCTCGGGCCGATCGCCGCCGAACTCACGCTGTCGGTGGCGCGCGGGCTGGTCGCCGGCACGGCACCCGCCGGCTCGTTGGCGGCGAACCTGGTCGGCTCGATCGGCGCCGGCATCTTCGAAGAGCTCGTCTTCCGGCTCGGCCTGATGTCGGCGCTGGTGTGGATCGGGCTGCGCGCGGTGCGTGCGTGGTCGTTGCCGCGTTGGCTCGCCGGCGCTGCCGCGGTGCTGGTCAGCGCGCTGGTGTTCTCGTGGTTCCACCACCTTTGCGGCGAGCCGTTCCAGCGCACACGCTTCGTGTTCCGCACGATGGCCGGTGTGCTGCTCGGCCTCTTGATGTGGGCGCGCGGCTACGGCGTCTGCGTCTACACGCACAGCTTCTACAACCTCTACTTCTACCTGACCGCCGATGACCGCTGAGCCGAAGTCGCCCGCTCCTGCGCCGCGCCAGCGCTACGCCGTCGGCTTCTCCGGCGGCAGTGGCATCGCCTACGGCATGCGCCTCGTCGAGGTGCTGCTGCAACTCGGCCACGAGGTGCACCTGGTCGCGACCGGCGGGGCACTGCGAGTGCTGAAGCACGAAGCCGGCGCCGCCGTCGACCTCGCGCGGCCGGATCTCGCAGGGCTGTTCGCGCCGGAACTGCGGTCGAGCCTGCGCGTGCACGACCTGGCCGCAGTCGAAGCCGCGCCCGCGTCGGGCAGTGCAGGCATCGCGGCGGTGATCCTGTGCCCGTGCAGCATGGGCACGTTGGCGCGCGTCGCCCACGGCTTCTCGAGCAACCTCGTCGAGCGCGCCGCCGACGTAGCACTGAAGGAAGGGCGCCAACTGCTGGTGGTTCCGCGCGAGACGCCGCTGTCGGTGCTGCACCTGCAGAACATGCTGAAGCTGGCGCAGGCCGGCGCGATCGTGCTGCCGGCGATGCCAGGCTTCTACCACCGGCCGCAGACGGTGCAGGACCTGATCGACTTCGTCGTCGGCAAGATCCTCGATCGCCTGCGCATCGACCACGCGATCGTGCGTCGCTGGCAGACGCCGGCGCCGAATGCGTCGCCGTGGCACGAAGGGGAGGAGCCGTGAGCTCGGCGCCGGCGGCGCTCAGCCAGGTACGCGCGTTCGGCTCGCTGGTGCGGCTGTCGCACTCGGTGTTCGCGCTGCCGTTCGCGCTGCTGTCGTTGCTGGCGGCGACGAACGGACGGCCGTCGTGGCGGCTGCTGGCGTTGGTGGTCGCCGCGGTCGTCACCGCCCGCACCGCGGCGATGGCCTACAACCGCTTCGCCGATCGTGCGATCGACGCCGCCAATCCGCGCACGCGCGACCGCGAGATCCCGCGCGGCGCGGTGACGCCGGCGGCGGCACTCGCCTTGACGGCCGTCGCCGGTGCGGCATTCGTCGCCTGTTGCTGGCTGCTGGCGCCGATCTGCGGCTGGTTGTCGTTGCCGACGCTGCTATGGCTGCTCGGCTACAGCCACGTGAAGCGCTTCTCGTCGCTGTGCCACCTGTGGCTCGGTGTCGCGCTCGGCATCTCGCCGCTCGCCGCGTGGCTCGCCGCCGACGGCGCGTTCGGCGAACGCACGGTCGCGCCGTCGATCCTCGGTCTCGCCGTCGCCTGCTGGGTCGCCGGCTTCGACGTGCTCTACGCGTGCCAGGACGAGCAGTTCGACCGCGCGCACGGCCTGCTGTCGCTGCCGGCGCGCTTTGGCGCCGCGGCTTCGATGCGGATCGCCCGCGGACTGCACCTGCTGGCGCTGGCCGGCTTCGTCGGCTTCGGCCTGCTGGTGCCGTTCGGATGGCTCTACCAGGTCGGCATCGCCGTCGCCGCCGGCCTGCTGGTGTGGCAGCATCGACTGCTGCGCCCCGGCGACCTGTCGCGCATCCACACCGCGTTCTTCACCGCCAACGGCATCATCGCCGTCGTCGTGTTCCTGGTCGGCTGCGTCGACCTCTACCTGCTGCGCGGAGGGCGCTGAGCCATGGCCGTGCCCAACCCCGAGGTCGAGGTCCAGCGGCTCGCCAAGCTGCTGCCGAAGGGCCTGCCGCCGGTGCTGCTGATCACCGGCCTCGCCGACTTCTTCCGCACCGAGGCGGTGGACCTGGTGCTGGCGGCGATGCCGAAGGACGTCGAACTGCGCGTGATCGACGCCGTCGACGAACGCGGCGGCGGTGGCGGTGGTGACGCCGAGGACGGCGGCGAAGCCGAGGACAGCGAGGCCGAGGACGGCAGTGGCGCCGACGGCGCCGCGGGGCTCGCGTCGTGCCCCGAACTGCAGGACCTGCGCGGCGGCGGTTTGTTCGCCAAGCGCGCCTTCGTCGTCGTGCGCCGCGGTGCCGGTTGGTGGAAGAAGCACGGCGCCACCGTCGCCGCCCAGATGGCGCGCTTCGGCAAGGGCTGCGGCCTCGTCGTCGAGGCGAGCAAGCTCGACAAGCGCAAGAAGGTGGTGGCGACGCTGGTGAAGCAGCTGGCCGAGGCCGGTGCCGTGTTCGAGTTCCGCGACCTCTACGACCAGCCGTTCGATCGTTCGCGCAGCCCGCTCGAGGGCGAGCTGTGCAAATGGGTCGTCGGCCGCGCCGCCAAGCTCGGTGTGCCGCTGCAGCCCGACGCGGCGTGGCTGGTGGTGTCGCAGGTCGGCAAGAGTCTGTCCGAGTTGCTGGCCGAACTGCAGCGACTGCGCGACCAGGTCGGCGAGGCGCCGAAGAAGCCGCTGTCGCCGGCCGATCTGCGCGGCAAGCTGACCACGAGCTTCGCGTCGACGCCGTTCGAGTTCGCCGAGGCGGTGCTCGGCGGCGACCGCCGCGCCGCGTTCCGTTCGCTGCGCGCGATGTTCGAGCGCGGCGTCAAGCAGAAGGACGGCCGCGCGATGGACACCGGCGGCTTGTTGCCGTTCGTCACCAGCTGGCTGTTCCAGCAGCTGGCGGTGACGTTCGAAGGGCGGCAGCTGCTCGAGTCCGGCGTGTCCCCGCGCGAACTGCCCGACCGCCTCGGCGTGCGCTTCTTCGGCGACCGCGTGGTCGCCCAGGTGCAGCAGTCGTCGTTGGTGAAGCTGCGCCGCGGTTTCCTGGCCCTGCACAGCTGCCAGCGCCTGTCGCGCACGACCGGCGAGGAACCGGACGCGCTGCTGGAGCGCTTCCTGCTGCAGTGGTTCGATGGCGCGTCGATCCCGACCGCCGAG
>CANGSN010000113.1 GCA_947455805.1 Planctomycetota bacterium | reverse complement strand
TTGGCGACGTCAATGATGCTGTGGCACTTCTGGCACTTGGCCTGGGTGCCCGTGAACGACTCCGGCAGCTTGTACTTGGCGCCGCAGTTGTCGCAGGTGATCTGGAGGACGGTCATGGTCGGAGGGGCGTTGGGGGAGATCGGGGTGAGGGCGCCTTACTTGCGCGGTTCGCCGGCGGAGTCGTCGAGGTTCTCCTGCTCTTCGCGGTTCTTCAGCAGGTTGGCCTTGTTGGAGTGGTACCAGGCGAACCACTGGCGCACGCACGACTGGCGCGCGGCCTTGTCCTTGGCGTCGTCGCCGGTGCCCTGCACCTGGTAGTTCACGCTCCAGCCGACGATCGCGACGAGCCCCTTGTTGAGCTGGCTCAGCTTGTCGTTGTTGGCGATCGGATCGGCGTAGAGCTCGAACATCGCGTTCAGGATGCGCGGCACGGTCGCGCTGACCTCGTCGGCGGTGCGCACCGACAGCGTCGCGCGCGTGAACTTGGCGCCGGCGCGTTCCTCGTTGGACACGCTGAACAGGATGTCGGCGACGACCTGGTCGGCGAACTTCTGCAGCTCCGGCGTCGCCTTCTCCCAGTGGCCCATCGCGCGCGGCTCCGCCTCGGCGACCTTGCGCGTGCCGGCGCTGTCGCTGATCTCGGCCTCCGCCGGCTTGTCGCCTTGCGCGATCGGCGCATCGGTGGCCGCCGGCTTGCTCGCGGCACGACCACCTCCCTTGGCTGGCGCCGGTTCGCTCTTCAGCGTCCAGCCGGTGACCAGGATGGTGTCGCCGTCGTCCTTGCGGAACGTCACCTCGAGCTCGCCGCGCGTGTCCTTGCGCCAGCGCGCGTCGTTCGCCTTCGGCACCAGGAACACGGTGCCGCGGCCGGTCTCGGCCGTCATGTCGTCGTTGCCGGCGAGCGTCGCGCTGGCGACCGCGAAGTCGCGCAGCGGCTGGGTCAGCGTGTGCGTCGCCAGCGCCGACAGCGCCGCGTCCGGATCGCGATCGGGCGCGCCGAGCAGCTTGCCGACGGCGGTCAGGTCGGTGTTGGTCTTCATCACCAGCCGGTTGTCGGTGGCGAACGCCTCCGCCCAGCGCTGCAGCTGCACCGCGCGCGGGTGGGTGCCGACCGAGTACGCGTCGCCCTTCTTCTGGTTGGCCTGCGCCTGCGCGTTGGCCTGGGTCTGCGCCTTCACTTCCTTCGCCTTGCTGCCGCCGCTGTTCGACATCACGAGGAACAGTGCTACGAGCACGAGGCCGAGGCCGCCGAACGCCAGGTAGGCCTTGGTGTAGTCCGGCGCGTGCGCCTTGCGGCCGGCGGTGTGGCGGGCCGGGAAGACCTTGCCGCACTCCTGGCACTTGATGACCTGGTCGAGGTTCTCGGCCAGCACGCGATAGACCGTGCCGCATTGCGGGCACGGAGCGTCGACCTTGCCGTCCTTGGCGACGCGGATCGCCGTGCCTCCCTTGCTGGTGCCGATCTTGGTGCCGGACTTTGGACTGCGCGACGGACGTCGAACCACGGTGGTACCTGTGGGCGGTTTGGGGACGAAGAAGGGCCGCGGCACGGTAAGGCCGCTTCTGCCGGAGTGTCAACGCCGCCGACGGCCGCAGGTTCGCGGCGGTGCGAACGGCCGCGCGCGCGTGGCCCAGGCGGCGTTGGCGGCATCGCTGCCGATCGCGTACACCCGATGCCATGCGCTTCCGCCTGCACTCGGACCTGCAGCCCGCCGGCGACCAGCCGATGGCGATCGAACGACTGGCCGGCTGGATCGACGGCGGCGCCAAGGCCAGCACGCTGCTCGGCGTCACCGGCTCCGGCAAGACCTTCACCGTCGCCAAGCTGGTCGAACGGCTGCAGCGGCCGACGCTGGTGCTGGCGCCGAACAAGACGCTGGCCGCCCAGCTGTACGCCGAGTTCAAGTCGTTCTTCCCCGACAACGCGATCGAGTACTTCGTCAGCTACTACGACTACTTCCAGCCCGAGGCGTACGTGCCGACGACGGACACGTACATCGAGAAGGACGCGCTGATCAACGAGGCGATCGAGCGCATGCGCAACTCGGCGACGCGCTCGCTGATGGACCGCCGCGACGTGCTGATCGTCGCCTCGATCTCGTGCATCTACGGCCTCGGTTCGCCGGAGACCTACCGCGAACTGTCGGTGACGGTGCACAAGGGCCAGCGCGTGCCGCGCGACGTGCTGCTGCGGCAGCTGGTGGCGATCCAGTTCGTGCGCGACAACTACGACTTCCAGGCCGGCCGCTTCCGCGTGCGCGGCGACGTCGTCGAGATCTACCCGTCGTACGAGGACGCGCGCGCGATCCGCGTCGAGATGTGGGGCGACGAGATCGAGTCGATCACCGCCATCGACCCGCTGCGCGGCGAGGTGCTCGAGCAGCTCGACAAGGTGACGATCTACCCGACCACGCAGTACGTGGCGACGACCGCGCAGCTGCAGCGCGCTTGCGAGTCGATCGAGAAGGAGCTCGAGGAACGCCTCGCCGAGCTCGAAGGCAAGCGCAAGCTGCTCGAGGCGCAGCGCCTCGGCCAGCGCACGCGCCACGACCTCGAGATGCTGCGCGCCACCGGCATGTGCCAGGGCATCGAGAACTACAGCCGCCACCTCGACGGCCGCGCCGCCGGGCAGCCGCCGGCGACGCTGCTGCACTACTTTCCCGACGACTTCCTGCTGGTCGTCGACGAGTCGCACGTGGCGATCCCGCAGGCCGGCGGCATGTATCGCGGCGACCGCGCGCGCAAGACGACGCTGGTCGACTTCGGCTTCCGCCTGCCGAGCGCGCTCGACAACCGGCCGCTGAAGTTCGACGAGTTCGAGAGCCTGCTGCAGCAGGTGCTCTACGTGTCGGCGACGCCGAGCGAGTACGAGCTGCAGCGCAGCGAGGACCGCGTCACCGAGCTGATCGTGCGCCCGACCGGCCTGGTCGACCCGCCGGTCGACGTGCGGCCGGCCCGGGGCCAGGTCGACGACGTCGTCGGCGAGGTGCGCACACGCGTGCAGAAGCACGAACGCGTGCTGATCACGACGTTGACCAAGCGTTCGGCCGAGGAACTGACCGACTACCTGCGCGACCTCGGCATCAAGGTGCGCTACCTGCACAGCGACATCGACAGCCTCGAACGCACGGCGCTGATCCGCGACCTGCGGCTCGGCGTGTTCGACGTGCTGGTCGGCATCAACCTGCTGCGCGAAGGCCTCGACCTGCCCGAGGTGACGCTGGTCGCCGTGCTCGACGCCGACAAGGAAGGCTACCTGCGCAGCAAGACGTCGCTGATCCAGACCTGCGGCCGCGCTGCGCGCAACGCCGACGGCCGCGTGATCCTCTACGCCGACCGCCGCACCGACTCGATCGAGGGCGCGCTGGCCGAGATGGAGCGCCGCCGCGTCAAGCAGCGCGCGCACAACGAAGAGCACGGCATCGTGCCGCGCACGGTGGTGAAGGCGGTGCGCGACCTGCTGGAGGCGCCGCCGGACGAGGACGGCACGCCGTTCGAGCCCGGCAAGGGCAAAGGCAAGGGCAGGAAGGGCAAGGGCCGCGGCAAGAGCCAGCCGGGCAACCCGGTGCCGGCGGGGGCCGAGGCGGCCAGCGCCGTCGGCAAGCGGCAGTTCGCCGACCACAAGGAACTGCTGGTGCACACGAAGCGCCTGCGCGAGGAGATGATGGCGGCGGCGAAGAACCTCGACTTCGAGCTGGCGGCGCGCATCCGCGACGAGGTCTACCGGCTCGAGAAGCTCGACATGGAGCTGCTGTAGCGCCGTCCCGGGCCGCCGCGGGCGAGGTCCCGAGAATCGTGCAGGGCCGCCGCCCGCCACCTCGTTCGAGCGGGGGACAACCATGTTCGCCCACTTCGTCTCCCGTGTCGCTTCCCCGCTCCTCGCCGTCGCGCCATTGCTGCTGGCGCCGCTCGCCCTGGCCCAGGACCGCATCCTCTACAAGTTCGACGGCGCCTGCACCAACGAGGTGATCAACCATGCGCCGCTCGGCTGCGGCAACGGCACGCTGACCGTCGGCTACGGCACCGGCTTCGCGGCCGGTCGCTTCGCCGGCGGACTCGGCGCCGGCAACGGCCCGACCGCCGCGCGCAACGTCGTCGACACCGGCTGGGCGCCAGCGACGACGGCCTGGACCGGCGACGTGACGATCGCCTTCTGGGCGCGGCAGGAAACGCCGTTCACCACCACGCTGTCGTACCTGTTCGGCATGAGCTCGAGCGGCTTCCGCCTGTTCACCAACGGGGTCGCCGGGCGTGGGCTGTTCCTGCGCGGCTTGACCTCGGGGTCCGGCGACCCGGCGCTGTCCGACACGGTCGTCGACTTCCAGTCGCTGGCGAACGGCGCCTGGGTGCACGTGGCCGTGAGCATCGACGACACCGCCCACGTCGCGACCTGGTACGTGAACGGGGCCGCCGTGCAGACGGTCCCGGGCGCCCCCGACGTGCAGATCGACAGCCCAGGCACGCTGTTGGTCGGTGGCTACGGGCCGGGCAGCCTCTCGTCCTATTCGCTCGACGAGGTGCTGTTCAGCCAGCGCCTCTACAGCGCCGCCGAGATCGCCGAACTCGCCTCGGGCACGCGCGCCGGCTACGGCGCCTACAGCTCGGGCACGACGACGCAGTGCAACCCCGGCCTGGTCACGCTCGACAGCACCGGCGGCCGGCCGTTCTTCGGCAACCTGAGCTGCGCGCTACGCGTCACCGTCGCGGCGCCGCAGCTGTGTCTGCTGCTCTACGGCGAGACCCGCGGCTCCCTCGGCGGCTCACTGCCGGCCGTGCTCTTCGGCGAGGCGCAGCGACGCCGCCGTGCCCGACGTCGTGCGCGCACCGTTGCGGGTCGGGTGGCTGATGCGCACGCAAACGCCGACCGTGCTGCCGTCGACCGGCGACGTCACCGCGGTCGCGGCGATGCCGGCGACGCCCTGCAGCACGGCGTTCGGACGGTAGGAGTCGTCGCGCAGGTGGCCGCGCGCATCGAACTCGGCCGCGGGCACCGTCGCCGCCAGCAGCGTCGCCACCGACGGCAGTAGCGTCGCCAAGTCGCTGGCGACGAGGCGGTGCAACTCGGTGCCGCCGGCGGTGGTGACCCACACGACCGCGGTGCCGTCGTCGCGCGTGATCGTCCACTGGCGCGCCTGGACTTCGAGCGTGGCCGCCGCCTGAACGTCGGCGCGCAGCAGCCGCAGCGTACGCGCGACGTCGACTTCGCTCTCGCCGCCGTGCACCAGCACCGCGTCGGCCTCGGCGAACATGCCGAGCGCACCGAGCGCGCTGGTGGCGACGAGCGCCGCCAGCGTCATCGCCAGCAGCAGTTCGACCAGCGTGAAGCCGTGGGGGCGGTCGTTCACGGTGTCCTCGCCAGCAGCAGCGACGAAGTGGCCACCTCGGTGCCATCGTGGGCGACGGCGAGACCGACTCGCAGCAGCGTGGTGCTGCCGTCGGCCGCCGCGATGTCCGGGTCGTCGAGGCGCACCGACTCGACCGTCCAGCGGCGTCTCCACGCGGCGTCGTGCCGGAGGCCGCCGCGGTCGATCGGCGCGGTCTCGACGACGTTCGCCAGGTCGTCGACGTCGTCGACGTCGACGCCGGGCGTCTCGCCGCTCTCCGAGCCGAACACCGGCGACGTGCCGTCCAGGCGCGGCAGGCTGCGCACCCAGGCGAGGCCGTCGTGCAGCAGGTGTTCGGCGATCGCGGCGCGTTCTTCGTCGTCGGCGGCCATGCGCACCTGTTCGAGCGCCGAGGCCATGGCCGTGGTGGCGATCGCCAGCACGGCGATCGCGACCAGCACCTCGAGGTAGGTGAAGCCGCCGGTGCCGGCCTGGTGGCGGGCTCGCATCCCGGTCATCGTTGCGCTCCCGGGGGCCGCAGCGGGAACGTCATCTCGAAGCGGCAGCCCTGCGGTGCGGCGTCGTGCAGTTCGAGTCGCCCGCCGAGGCGAGTGGTGATCTCGCGCACCATCGCGAGGCCGATGCCGATGCCGGCGACGTTGCCGGTGAACTCGGCGTCGATCTGGTGGCCGGTCTCGAACAGCTGCGCGCGATCCGCCGCCGGAATGCCCGGGCCGCGATCCTCGACCGCGATCACGACCTCGTCGCCGCGGCGCCGGGCTTCGACGCGCGCCCACGGCGTCGTCGGCGCCGCGAACTTGGCGACGTTGTCGAGCAGGTTGCCGAGCGCCACGCGCAGGCGGGCCGGCGGCACCGGCACGATCGCGGCGTCGGCGGCGACGTCCCATTCGATCGTCAGCGGTGTCTTTCCGTCCATGGTCGGCGGCGTCTGCGCCAGCTCCTGCTGCAGGTTCTGCATGTCGCAGCTGCCCTGCGTCGACCACGAGCCCTCCAGCAGCTCGGTGAACGCGAACAGCCGGTCGATCAGCGCCGTCAGGTCGTCGGTGCGGCGGCGCATCTCGCCGAGGCACTCGTCCTGGTCGGCGGGCGGCATCTGCGGCAGCAGGTCGACGGCGCAGACGATCGCGGTCAGCGGCGTGCGCAGCTTGTGCGACAGCAGCGACAGGAAGTTGTGCTTCAGCCGCTCCTCGCGGCGCTTGTGCGTCAGGTCGCGCAGCGTCAGCACGACGTTGCCGTCGCCGATCGCGGCCGCGCGCAGCTGCACGATGCGCGGCGCCGCCGGCTCGCCGAGCTGCACTTCGTGTTCGCCGTTGCCGAGGCACAGGCTCGCCGGCGTGCAGCCGGGCAGGTGCCGGCCGAGGATCGCCAGCGCGTCGTCGCCGCCGAACAGCGTGCGCGCGATCGGATTGCACAGCGTGGTGCGGTCGGCGGCGTCGAGCACGGCGATGCCGTCCGGATGGTGGCCGACGACCTCGCGCAGCTTCTGCCGTTCGAGTTCGGCCTCCTGGTGCAGCCGCGCACGCGCCATCGCGATCGCCGCCTGCGAGGCGACGGCGGAGGCCAGCTTGGCGTCGGCGGTGCTGAACGTGCAGGCCGGGTCGGCGAGGGCGACGACGGTGCCGAGCAGCTGCGTGCCGACGACGATCGGGCAGGTCAGCACGTTGTGCGGCGGGGCGTCGGCGACCAGCAGCGGTGCGGCGTCGGCGCCGTTGTGGAACTGCGCCACCTTGCCGCGCTCGCCGCGCACCAGATCGTCGGCGACCAGCAGCGCCAGCGCACCACCGCGGTCGCCGCTCGGCACCAGGCGATCGCCCTGGCGCAGCAGCAAAGCACCCTGGGTGGCGTGCACCGACTCGAGGCAGCGCGTCAGCGTGAACTCGCCGATCGCGGCCTCGGTCGCGATCTCGGCGAAGAACGCCGCCGACTTGTAGACCGCGTCGAGCGAGTCGAGCGCCTCCAGCAGGTGCAGGCTGACGCGCTGGTCGGTGGTGTCGTCGGGCGACGACTCACGCGGAAGGCCGACCGGGACGAACGGAGGGTGGGTCATGGAGTTCTCAGTGCCGCGACATCTGGAAGATCGGCAGCATGATCGACAGCGCGACGAAGCCGACGACCGCCGCCATGACGACGACCATCAGCGGCTCCAGCACGGTCAGCAGGTCGCGCACGCGCCGTTCGAGGTCCTTCCCGTACTGGTTCGCGACCTTCAGCATCACCTTGTCGAGCGTCGCCGTGGCTTCGCCGGCGGCGACCAGCTGTTCGAAGTTGGCGCCGAGCAACGGCTGCCCGCGCAGCGCGTCGGCGAGCGTGGCGCCGTGCACGACCTGCCGTTGCGCCCGCTGGAACAGCGCGCGGTACGAGGCGCTGCCGGCGACCTCCTGCGTGTGGTCGAGGGCCGCGTGCACCGGCACGCCCGACTGCAGCAGCAGGCCGAACGTGCGCGTCGTGCGCGCCAGCGCCGCGGTGCGCACCAGCGGCGCCAGCAACGGCAGTCGCAGCAGCAACCGGTCCAGGAACACCCGTCCGGCCGGCCGGCGCATCAGCACGAAGCCGAGCACGGCGAGGGCCAGGGCCCCGGCACCGAGCCAAGGTCCGTGGGCCGACAGGAAGTCGCCGATCGCCAGCAGCGCGCGCGTCGGCGTCGGCAGCGTCTTGCCGCGCAGCAGCTTCTCGAACTTCGGCACGATGTAGGTCAGCAGGAAGGTGACGACGCCGAACGTCAGCACCAGCATGATGACCGGGTAGATCAACGCCGAGCGCAGCCGCGCGCGCATTGCCGCGTCGGCCTCCATCGCCTCGACCGTGCGCCGCAGCATGTCGCCGAGCTGGCCGGTGGCTTCGCCGGCGCGCACCATCTGCACCAGCAGCGGCGGGAACGCGCGCGGCATCGTCGCCATCGCCGCCGACAGCGGTAGGCCGGCGACGACGCCGTGTTCGAGGGCGTGCAGCACGTCGACCTGGGCCGGCGACACGCCTTGCTGGCGCATCGACGCCAGCGCCGCGGCGACCTGGATGCCGCTGTCGACCAGCGTCGCGAACTGCTCGAGCAGCGCGAAGCGTTCGCGCGCCGACAACTGCAGGTGCTGGCCGCCGGCCGCGGTCGGC
>CANGSN010000112.1 GCA_947455805.1 Planctomycetota bacterium | reverse complement strand
GGCGACCGACCACCCGCGGCGGCAGCGGCGCCGCCAGTTGCTGTGCAGCGGCGGTGACGACGACGCGGACGTCGGCGAGGTTCGAGGCCGCGGCGAGTTGCTGCAGCGCCTGGTCACTGCCGCGCTCCGCCACCAACAGCCACCGTCGACCGGCCGGCAAGCTGCGCAGATGGTCCGTGGGGTCGGCATCGCCGCGGCACGACACGACCGCGGCCCCGAGCCGCAGCAGTCGCACCTGCAGCGAGCACACGCCGGTGTCGGCGCCGGCCAGGACCACGAACGAGTGCCCAGCCAGCGTCAGCTCGCCCGGATCGGTCGGCAGCGGCTCCAGGTCGACGGAGAACCAGAAGGTGCTGCCGTGGCCTTCGCTGCTGTTCACACCGATCGCGCCGCCCATCGCCTCGACCAGGCTCTTGCAGATCGCCAGGCCGAGGCCGGTACCGCCGAACTGCCGGGTCGTCGACGTGTCGGCCTGGGCGAAGGCGTGGAACAGCCGCGCCTGCTGCTCGCTGGACATGCCCGGCCCGGTGTCGGTGACGGCGACCTCGACGGCGCCGGGATGTCCGTCGGTCGGCCGCCCGATCTCCACCGCGATCGTGCCGCTGCGGGTGAACTTCAGGGCGTTGCTGACGAGGTTGAGCAACACCTGGCGCAGGCGCCCGGGATCCCCGCGCCAGTGCCGCGGCAGGTCGAGGGCGATGCGACACTCGAAGCGCAACCCGCGGCAGGCCGCCGGCTCGGCGAACAGGTCGACGACCTCGTCGACGGTGCGGTCGAGGTCGAAGTCGACGTGCTCGAGGTGCAGCTTGCCGGCTTCGATCTTGGAGAAGTCCAGCACGTCGCCGAGCACCTGCAGCAGCGCGTCGCCGGCGGCGACCACGGCGTCCGCGTACTCCCGTTGCTGCGGCTGCAGTTCGGTCCGCAGCAGCAACTGCATCATGCCGAGCACACCGTTCAGCGGCGTGCGGATCTCGTGGCTCATCGTCGCCAGGAAGCTGCTCTTGGCGCGATTGGCCCCTTCGGCGCGCTCGCGTTCGCGCGCCAACTGCTGCATGGCCAGGAGAGCCGGGGTGCGATCGTGGAACACAATCACGCCGCCGGTGCCACCGTCGCCGTCGGCGATCGGATTGACGACGAACGCGATCGGCAGCAGCGAGCCGTCCATCGCGGCGAGGTGCCCCTCGTCGACCCGCAACGAGCCGGCGGTCCGGGCCCGGCGCAACAGTTCGGCACTGCCCGGGATCTCGGTGCCACCGCCCGGTTGGTCGATGTGCAGCAAGTCCAACAGGCACCGCCCGCGCAGCGCCTGGGCCCGCTCGCCGAACATGCGGGCCGCGCTCTCGTTCACCAAGGTGGCGGCTCCGCGTGCGTCGAGCACACAGACGCCGTCGCCGATGCCGGCGAGGATGGCGTGGAGGCGCTCCGAGTCGGCCGCAGCCCGCAGGTCCGCGGCCCGCCGCAGATCGTCGTAGAGTTGCTGCATCTCGCGGCTCGAGACCTGCGAGGACCTCAGGATCCGGTAGCGGTCCTGGTCGGCGTCGTGGTAGGCGCGAGAGACGCGCTGCAGCAGGTCCGTGAAGCGATCCGCCGGCAACGGGCTCGTGGCGTCGATGCCGACACCGGCGAGTTGCCGCTGCAGCAGCGGGTGCAAGGCCTCCGGGGCCGGATGCGACGGATTCCTCACGCCGGGCCGTGCTCCGCGATCGAGGTCAACGCCATCGGCTGGTTGCGCAGCGCACGACTGCCCGAGTCCTGCGGCGACAGTTCGCCGTGGGAATGGAAGCCGACCTGTTCGGTGCCTTGCGGCAGCGCCGCCAGCGTCGACTTCACTTCCTGGTCGACACGCTCTGCCAACACGAGGCGGCGACCGCCGCAGTGGATGGCGATGGCCAGCTTGGGTCCGATCCCCGCCGACGCGACACCGTGCGCCGCAGCGCCGGCACCGTCGACCAGCCGATCGAACTTGGCGCGCATGCGCTGGGCCAGCGGGCCGTCGCCGTCCGCGACGCAACCGCGACCATGGTGGAAGCTACGACGTTCGAGCTGCATCGGCACCCATGGCGCCGTTTCGGCACCAACCGCTGGCCCCCTTGAGGTGGTCCGTTCGGCGAATCGCAGGCCGACACCGCACGCGCAGCAAGGCCCGCGGACGGCTCGCACTTGCCAGGAGCGCATGGCGCGTGCAGCACGTGGAACCGCACCCGAGCACGAGGCGAACGGGCCCGGCGCGCAACCCCAGGTGCACGGCGCTTGCGCAGCCGCCCGACCGTCCGAGACGCCAGCGGTCGCGTCGACGTGGTCAACCAGGATGCGCTCGGCACACGGCGCGATCCGTGCGTGGCGGATGCCCTTGCCGTCGCGACATTGTGCCCCACCGCGAACGGGTGCGGCGCGCCGAGCGCCACCCACGCAACCACGTGCCCCGAGCCCCCTCGCCATCTCGATCGCGCCGTCACTCGCGACCACGACAGTTGCCGTAAGCCACGTTGCCCGCTGTCGCGACCGATCTCCCAGCATCAAGGAAATGCCAAGGATCGGCGCGGGCGCCGACCGCGCCCACGGGAAGTTGCGTCGACTGACGGAGTCGCGAAGCAGCGCACTGCCATGCGCACCCCTTGGCGCCGACGGCGAGCCCGCTACAGCCGAGCGCAGCCCCGCTCCGTCTCGTCGTTCGCTTCCGGCCCCTCGGTTCGTGCCCAACCACCGATCGCCAGGCCCGGATTGCGCACCCGCGGCGGCGCGCCCGGCGACCTCGTTCCCCTCCTCGTCTCCGTTGGCCTCGTCCCGATTGGTGCCGCCATGACCGACCAACCTCCCGCCGTGCCGGACGGCTTCGACTTCGATCCCGCCTTCCTGCGCGACCCGGCCTTCCTGCCGATCTACGTCCACGCCGTGCGCGCACCGCGCATCACGCCGTCGCGCCGCGCCGAGCTCGCCGACGTCAAGCGGTGGTTTCGCCTCACCGAGGCGCCGCCGGACCACGTCGAACGGACAGCCCACACGATCGCGCTGCCCGGCGCCTACGCGCTGTTCGCCGACCCCGAGCGCCAGTGCCACGATCTGTTCGGCGAAGCGCGGCTCGTGCTGCCCGAGGACCTGCTGAACCGCCACCTGCTGTTCGTCGGTCCGCCCGGCGTCGGCAAGACCACGCAGGCGATCCTGCCGCTGGTCGCCGAACTGATCGCCGACGACAAGCGCAGCGTCGTCGTGTTCGACCCGAAGGGCGACCTGTTCGGCATCGTGCGCGCGCTGGCGAAGAAGGCCGGCCGGCCGGCGAAGCGCGTGCTGCGCCTCAACCTGACCGACCCGCAGGGCAGCCTCGGCTGGAACCCGCTGCGCCGCGGCATGGACCGCACCGAGGCGCACGGCATCGCCAGTTCGCTGGTGCTGGCGGTCGAGTCGAAGCACTCGCACGACAGCCCGTACTGGCGCAACAACTCGATCGAGCTGATCGCGGCGATCGTCATGGGCCTGTCGAACGACGCCGACGAGACGCTGTCGCTGCCGCGCGTCACCGAGATCCTCGATCTGCCGCGGCGCCAGCTGCTCGACTGGCTGCACGCGCATGGCGCACACAAGTTCGCCGGCTTCCTCGAGAGCGGCAGCCACAACGCCGAGACGTGCCTCAGCGACACCTGCATGCGCCTCGTCTCGCTGCTCGACCTCGACCTGTGCGCGGTGCTGTCGGCGGACGAAGTGCAGCTCGCCGACCTGTTCGACGAGCCGACGGTGCTGGTCGTCGAGATGGACGAAGCGCGCATCGATCGCCTGCGCCCGGTGTTCAACGTCATGGTGCAGCAGATCCTCGACCGCGGCATCGAAGCGGCGAGCGCGCGCCCCGACGCGCGGCTGCGCTTCCCGCTGACGATGGTGATCGACGAGTTCGGTTCGGCGATCGGCGCCATCCCGCGCTTCCCGACCTACCTGAACACGCTGCGCAGCCGCCGCATCGGCGTCGTCGCCGCGGTGCAGAGCCTGAGCCAGATCCACGCGCTGTACGGCAACGAAGCCGGGCCGGTGCTGGTCGGCTTCTCCAGCAAGGTCTTCTTCGCCAATGTCGAGTGGAGCGACGCCGAGTACCTGAGCCAGGCGTCCGGCACGATCACCGTCCAGCTGCCGACCGAACCGGGGCAACCGCCGGTGTTCGTGACCCGCCGCACCTACCTGCCGGAGGACATCGCGCGCCCGCCGGAGCACCCGGTGCTCGGGCGGCCGGTGACGATGCTGCTGGCCGACGGTGTCTTCGTGCAGGTCTACCTCGCCCGCGCGCAGACGCGCGAACCGCTGCGCACCCTGATGCTCGCGCGCGGCCGCCAGCAGCAGCGGCCGCGGCGGCGTAAGCCGCTCCGCTACGTGCGCAACGGCGACCAGCCGAAGCCGCAGAAGCGCTTCACCGACGTGCGCGGCGCGAGCCCGGCGCAGGTGCAGCGCTGGCTCGCCGACGCCGAAGGCCAGCTGCTGCTGACGGTGGCGCCGCCGGCCGGCCGCGAGCTGTGGCTGCGCTGGAAGAAGGAGCACTTCGGCAAGCCCGCCGACGCGCTGCGCTTCCTCGAGGAACTGCGGCACCGCGACGCCTCGCTCGCCGACCTGCTGGCCGCCCACCGCGGCTCGGCCGGCGACCACCCGATGCTGACGCTGCGCTACCTCGACTACCTGCTCGAACGCCGCCGCCTGCAGCTGCCGCCGCTGCCGCAGCCCGACCGCGACCAGCCGGAACGGCCGCGCGACCGCGGCGACGGTGCGAACGGCAGCGCCGAGGCCGCCGACGGCTGAGGTCGCTGCGGTAGCATCGCGCGCGATGGTGGCCCCCGATCCAGCAGCCGGCGACGACGACGCAACCGGCAACGCCCACGGCAGCCGCGCTGCCGATCGCACCGGCGCACGCAGCGGCAACGATGCGCACGCCGACGTGTCACCTTTGCTGCGCTGGGTCGACGCCGACGAGTGCCCACGCAGCGAGCCGTATCCGTGCCCGTACTTGCCGGGCCGCATGGCGCGCCAACGCGGCTTCCGCGTCGCCGGCATGCCCGGCGAGCTCTACCACGAGCTGATGGACCGCGGCTTCCGCCGCAGCGGCGACGTCTTCTACGCGATGGTCTGCGACGACTGCCGGCTGTGCGTGCCGATCCGCGTGCCGGTGGCGACGTTCGCGCCGAGCAAGAGCCAGCGCCGCGCGCTGCGCCGGAACGAGGACGTCACCGTGCAGGTCGGGCCGCCGACGTTCACGCCGGAGAAGTTCGCGCTCTACCGCCGCTACCTCGCCGGCCAGCACAGCCGCGGCGAGACCGCAGGCGACGGCAGCGACAGCACGAACGGCGGCGAGCGCGAAAACGAGTTCCGCGCCTCGATGTACGGCGCCGTCGTCGACACCGTCGAGGTCACCTACACGCTCGGCGATCGCCTGCTCGCCACCAGCCTGCTCGACGTCTGTGCGCGATCGGTGTCGGCGGTCTACCACTTCTACGACCCCGACGAAGGCGCGCGCAGCCTCGGCGTGTTCTCGGTGCTGATGGAGATCGAGTACACGCGCCAGCTCGGCGTGCCGCACTACTACCTCGGCTACTGGATCGAGGGTGCGAAGACGATGCAGTACAAGGCGAACTACCGCCCGCACGAGCTGCTGCGCTCTGGCCGCTGGCAGCCGGCGAGCTGACGCACGACGCCGCGGCGCGCGCCGCACCGCCGCAGGTTGCCGCGCAGCGCATTGGTCGGACCTTCATCGCGCGAGCACGGCCTCCTCATCGGCCGACCTAGCCTGCTCGGCGCCGAGGAACACGGCACGACTCCGTCCTGTTCCAACCTGACCTGTCTCCGACCGACCCGACACGCATGCACACCAACCTCCGCTTCGTCCTGTCGACGCTCGCGCTGGCGGCCTTCGCCGTCGCGCAGTCCCCCTTCACCCCCGGCAACCTCGTCGTCTCGCGCATCGGCGACGGCAGCGCGGCCCTGACCAGCGCCGCGACCGCGCGCTTCCTCGACGAGTTCACGCCCGCCGGTGTGCTGGTGCAGACGATCGCGCTGCCGACCGCCCCGAGCGGCGGCAACTTCGCGTTCACCGCGTCGGGCTCGGCCACCTCGGAAGGCTTCGTGTCGCAGAGCGCCGACGGCCGCTACTTGATCCTCGCCGGCTACTCGGCCGTGCCCGGCACCCTCTCGGTGGTCTCGACGACCTCGGCCGCCACGCCGCGCGTCGTCGCCCGCGTCGCCCTCGACGGCACCGTCGACACCTCGACCGCCCTCGTCGACGCCTACTCGGGCAACAACATCCGCAGCGCCGCCAGCACGAACGGCACCGACCTGTGGACCGCGGGCACGGCGACGACCACCGGCGGCGTGCGCTACACGACGTTCG
The DNA here is from genome assembly GCA_947455805.1 of Planctomycetota bacterium. GTDB lineage: Bacteria > Planctomycetota > UBA1135 > UBA1135 > UBA2386 > UBA2386. Next base: position 2,122 of record CANGSN010000112.1, on the reverse strand, counting down.
GCGCCACGACGACGACGCAGCTCAGCACGAGCCCGACCAACACGCGCGTGGTCAACATCGTCGCCGGCCAGCTCTACACCAGCGCCGCTTCCGGCGCGTTCCAGGGCGTCGCCGCGGTCGGCACCGGCCTGCCGACGACCAGCGGTCAGACCACGACGCTGCTGAGCGGCTTCCCGACCACGACCGGTCCGAGCGCCTACGACTACTACTTCGCCGACGCCAACACGCTCTACGTCGCCGACGACCGCATCACGGCGGCGGGCGGCATCCAGAAGTGGGTGCTCGCGGTCGGCACCTGGACGCTGGTGCAGACGCTGACCCCGGCGACGGGCGTCGGCTGCCGCGGCCTCTCGGGCTTCACCGAAGGCGGCGTCACGACCCTGTTCGCGACCACGACCAACAACCTGCTGGTCAGCGTCGTCGACACCGGCCCCACCTCGACCTTCAGCACGCTGGTCACCGGCGTCACCAACACCGCGCTGCGCGACGTGCAGTGGGTCCGCACGCCGTCGAGCGTGACCTACTCGGGCACCAGCTGCGCCAACAGCTTCGGCACCCCGACGGTCGCCGTCGCTGGCGGCCGGCCGGTCGCCGGCAACGCCAGCTTCGCCATCAACGCCGGCAACTGCGGCCCGGCCAACATCACGGTGTTCCTGCTCCGCTTCGGCCCGGTGCTGCCGTTCGGTGTGCCGCTGCCGAGCACGCCGGCCTGCGCCCTCGTCTACGTCGCCGCCGACGCCATCCTGCCGACGTTCTCGGACCTGGGCGGCGCCGCCACGCTGCCGATCGCGATCCCGAACAACGCCTCGATCGCCGGCGTCGAGCTCGCCAACCAGGTCGCCGCGTTCGACTTCTCGCTGCTCGGCTTCGACCTGCCGATCGGCACCTCGGACGCGATGAGCGTCATCCTGGGCAACTGATCCCTTGGTTGTTGGTGCCGGTGCGGGCCCCTGGATTCCGCCGCGCATGGCGGACGGAATCGGGGCGCCGCCGCACGCGATCCCGCGAACAACACGCAAGGGATCAGCGGGCCGGCACCCTCGATTCGCAGTGCCGCAAGCGAGAACGACCGCGCCTTTCGCCCCTGGCGCGATTGCCGACCTTCGCTACCGTGCTTCGCCTTGTTCGGCCCCTGAGCACTTCAACCACACCATGCAAACCACCTCGAGCTTTCGTCTCGTCCTGTCGGCGGTCGCGCTGACGGCCTTCGCCGCCGCGCAGACCCCGATCACCCCCGGCAACCTGATCGTCTCGCGCGTCGGCGACGGCTCGGTCGCCCTCAGCGGCGCGGCCGCCCCGCGCTTCCTCGACGAGTACACGCCCGCCGGCGTGCTCGTGCAGACGATCGCGCTGCCGACCACGGCGAGCGGCAGCAACCAGATCCTGACCGGATCGGGCTCGGCGACCTCGGAAGGCTTCCTCTCGCAGTCGAGCGACGCCCGCTACCTGGTCGCCGTCGGCTACGCGGCCGCGCCGGGCACGGCGTCGGTCACCACCACGCTGGCTCCGGCGACCCCGCGCGTCGTCGCGCGCATCGCCCTCGACGGCACCGTCGACACCTCGACGGCGCTGGTCGACTGCTACTCGAACGGCAACATCCGCAGCGCCTGCACGACCAACGGCACCTCGATCTGGGTCGCCGGCAACGCCTCGGCGGCCAACGGCAACGGCGTGCGCTTCACGACCTTCGGCGGCACGACGACGACGCAGCTGAGCACGAGCCCGACCAACATCCGCACGGTCGGCATCTTCGGCGACCAGTTGTACTGCGGCACCTCGTCGAACCCGTTCCAGGGCGTCAGCGCGATCGGCACCGGCCTGCCGACGACCAGCGGTCAGACCACGACGCTGCTGAACGGCTTCCCGACCACGACCGGTCCGAGCGCCTACGACTTCTACTTCGCCGACGCCAACACGCTCTACGTCGCCGACGATCGCACCACGGTCGCGGGCGGCATCCAGAAGTGGGTGCTCGCCACTGGCACCTGGACGCTGGTGCAGACGCTGAACCCGGCGACGGGCGTCGGCTGCCGCGGCCTCTCGGGCTTCACCGAAGGCGGCGTCACGACCCTGTTCGCGACCACGACCAACAACCTGCTGGTCAGCGTCGTCGACACCGGCC
>CANGSN010000111.1 GCA_947455805.1 Planctomycetota bacterium | reverse complement strand
TCGGCGCCGTGCTGCAGCGCCGCCAGCAACGACGGCAGGCTGCCGGCCGGGGCCAGCACTTCGGGCTTGTGGGTCCTCTGCATCGGGGGCGAGGTCTCTACCCGGCCGGCGCGGACCCCGCAATGCCACCCGCGGCGGCGGTCGATCGCTTCGCCCCGCGGCGGCCGTAGCATGGGCCCCGCATGCCACCGTCCGAACTCGATGCGCTGCGCGCAGCCATGGACGTCCTGAACCGCCGTCTCGTCGACGTGCTGCACGAGCGCGCGCGCCTGTGTCGCCGCATCGGTGCCCTGAAGAAGGTGCACGGGCACGCGGCGGCAGATCCGACGCGCGAGCGAGAGATGCTGGCGGCCTTGCTGGCGGCAAGCCCCGCCGACGGCTTCGTCCCGGCCGAACTCGAGCCGATCCTGCGCGTGGTGTTCACCGCCTCGCGCGACGTCGTCGCGCGCACCGTCGCGGGTTCCTGAGTTCCAGCCGTCCGCCGCCGGTCAGCTCCCGCCGGCACCGGGCGCCCGCTGGTTGCGGGCCACGGTCAGGCTGTGCCGCCAGGTTGCGTCGACCATGCGGAAGAAGCCGAGCTCCATGTCGAAGCCCGGGTGCCGCACGATGCGTGGGGCCACTTGGCCGTCGCCTGGCCGCGGCCGACGCAGCAGCGTGAAGCAGTCGTTCCACGCCGTGGTCCCCCACTGCACCAGCTCCTGAGCCAGGCACTGGGCTCCGTGCTGGGCCGCCCATTCGCGCACCAGGGCGGCCGAGACGGAGGTCGCGCGCCAGTGCGGGTTCTCGACGGTGAGCACGCCGTCGGACCCGACGTGCTCATGGAGGTTGCTGTGGTGCAGGAAGGCGGTGCCGCCGGGGCGCAGCACGCGCATCAGCTCGCGCACGTAGCCCTCGATCGCCTCCTGCTCGGCGTGCACCAACGAGTCCCAGCTGATGGCGAAGTCGAAGCTGCCGTCGCCGAGGCCGGCCAGCGTGCGCCCGTCCACCCGGTGGAAGGTCGCCTTGCCGATGCCGGCGAAGCGCCGCTCGCAGGTGGCGACACAGTCCGGCGCCAGGTCGACGCCGACGTAGCGTTCGCAGTGCGCCAGCAGGAACTCGGTCACGCGGCCGTGGCCACAGGCGATCTCCAGCAGCGAGCCCGCGGGCAGGTTGGCGGCGACGCGCGGCAGGATCGAGCCGAACCACATCGTCGCCGGCGAGCCCCAGGCCTGCGACCACTCGTTGCCATCGTCGATCCAGCGTGACGGGTCGTTCCAGTTGGCGAAGTTCTCGGCGATGGTCGGCACGACATGACACTACCCGGCGCGGCAATCCCGTGCAGCGGGCTGTGTCGGTGCCATCCGGCGCTAGATTGGACGAACCATGCATCGACCCCTCGTCGCCGTCGCTGCCGCGCTGTGCGCCGTCCCCGCCGCGGCCCAGCAGGTGCTGTTCTTCCGCCAGCAGAACCTCGCCACGGTGCCGCCGCTCCACGGTTCGGTCGCCGCCGCCATCGCGCACCTGTGCGCCGGCCCGTCGGCGGCCGAACGGGCCCAGGGCTTCACCAGCCACGTTCCTCCCGGCACGCGCCTTCTCGGTTGCACGGTGACCGGCGACGAAGTGCAGCTGGTGTTCGACGAGCGGCTGTGCGCCACCGTCGCCGGCTGCGAGCGCGAACATGCCCTCGAGCAGATCGACAAGACGGCGCTGTCGACGCCGGGGCTGAACCACGTCGAGATCCTCGTCCAACGCGCCGACGGCAGCACCGTCGACCTGCGCACCGCCCTCGGCGAGACGCGTCTGCCGTCCGCACCCGCGGCCCCGGCGGCAGGGGCCGCCGTGCAGTCGCTGGTGGCGCCGTTCGGCGCGCTCGCCGGCAAGCGCATCGCGGTGTCCCCCGGCCACGGCTACTACTGGCACAGCACGCTCGGCTGGACGACGCAGCGGGGTGTCATCGACGGGCTGATCGAGGACATCCACACCGCCGAGATCTGCAATCAGTACTTGATCCCGTTCCTGCAGAACCTCGGCGCCGACGTCGTGATGTGCCGCGAGCACGGCGAAGTCGACGTCGACGGCCTCGCCGACAACGACAACGGTGCCCCGGCGTACATCGAGACCGGCGTCTGGAGCCTGTCGACGTCGTCGGGCTACAACGGCGGCACCTTCCGCTTCGCCAGCACGAACCCCGCCGCCGAGACCGCGACCGCGACGTGGACGATCCCGGTGGCGAAGGAAGGCCTCTACCCGGTGTTCGTCTGGTATCGCGCCGGCACCAACCGCTGCCCGACCACGAACTACCGCATCGAGCACACCGGCGGCGTCGCCAACGTCGTGGTCGACCAGCGGCTCGACAACCTGACCTGGGCGCACCTCGGCAACTTCTGGTTCGCGCCGGCCACCGGCGCCCGCATCACGCTGAGCAACCAGTCGAGCGGCGGCGGCGTCGTCATCGCCGACACCGTGCGCCTCGGCGGCGGCCTCGGCTCGCTGGTGCGCGGCGGCACCACCAGCAACCAGCTGCGGTGGAAGGAGTGCGCGCGCTACTGGACGCAGTTCGCCGGTGCACCGAGCACCGTCTGGGACTCGAGCAGCACCGGCCAGGACAGCGACGACGACGTCACCGCGCGCCCGCGCTTCGCCGAGTGGCGCACCGCCGACGCGTTCGTCTCTCTGCACACCAACGCCGGCGGCGGCACAGGCACCGACACGTTCATCTACAACGGCGGCGCCACCGCGGGCTCGGCCCAGCTGAGCCAGGCCGTGCACACGCAGATCGTCGGCGACCTGCAGGCATTCTGGAACCCGTCCTGGGTCGATCGCGGCCAGAAGACCGCGAACTTCGGCGAAGTGCGGCTGCTGAGCACGATGCCCGGCATCCTGGTCGAACTCGCGTTCCACGACACGCCCGGTTCGCTGGACCACACGTCGCTGCACGACCCCGAGTTCCGCTACCTCGCGGCGCGCGCCTACGCGCGCGGCGTGCTGCGCTACTTCGCGCCGCTGGCGGCGTTCCCGCCGGAGCCACCGCCGGCCCTGCGCGTGGTGCAGGACGGCGCGCGCGGCCTGCGCGTCGCCTGGGATGCCGCCCCCGGCGCCACCAGCTACCTGGTCGAGACCTCGCTCGACGGCAAGGGCTTCACGACCGCGGCCACGGTGACGACCACGAACTGGTCGACCGGTCCGCTGCCGCACCACAGCCTGCGCTCGTTCCGCGTGCGCGCGGCGAACGCGACCGGGCGTTCGTTCCCGACCGAGGTGCTGACCGCCGGCACCGACCACCTGGCGACCGCGCAGGCGCTGCTGGTGCAGGGCTTCGATCGCCTCGATCGCTTCGTCAAGGGCCCGGACAACACGCGCGACTACACTCGCCTCGTCGGCGACGCACTGCGCCGCGACGCCAACCTGAGCCTCGGCTTCGACGCCGCCAGCAACGAGGCTGTGCAGCTCGGGCGCGTGCTGCTCGGCGGCTACGAGGCCGTGGTGTGGAACCTCGGCGAGGAGAGCACCGCCGACGAGACGTTCTCGGCGCTGGAGCAGGTGCTGGCGAGCAACTACCTGAACGCCGGCGGCAGCCTGCTGGTGCACGGTGCCGAAGTCGGCTGGGACCTCGACGCGCAAGGCAGCGCCGCCGACCGCGCCTTCTATCGGAACGTGCTCGGCGCCACCTACGTCGCCGACGACGCCAACGTCTACACGCTGCAGGCGGGCCTGCCGGGCACGGTCAGCACCGGCGCACCGGCGGGCGCGTTCGACAACGGCACGTCCGGCACCTACGACGTGAACTTCGCCGACGTGCTGGCGCCGACCAACGCCAGCAGCATCGCCTGCCTGCGCTACGGCAACGGCCAGGTCGCCGGCGTGCAGAAGCTCGATCCGGCGACCGGCGCGCGCACCGTCGTGCTCGGCCTGCCGCTCGAGACGATCACCAGCCCGACGCTGCGGGCGCGGCTGCTGCAGCAGGCGATGGCGTACCTGCTCGACGGCATGCCGCTGCGCGCGAACGCCGCCACGCTGACGATGGGCAACAGCACGCCGCTGCAGCTGGCACTGCCGAGCGAAGCGGGGCGGCCCTACCTGCTGTGCGCGAGCGAGAGCTACCTGCCCGGTGTGCCGCTGCCGGCGGGCGGCCTGTTGCCGATCAACTTCAGCGTCATCACGCAGCTGAGCCTCGACCCGGTGAGCCCGTTCTTCCAGGGCTTCGTCGGCGCGCTCGACGGCAGCGGCAACGCCAGCGCGACGCTGGCGATCCCGCTGGTGCCGTTCCTCGCCGGCCTGCCACTGCACGTCGCGGGCTTCACGCTCGACGCCACCGGCACCGCCGAGAGCAAGCTGACCAACTGGGTCCGCATCACGCTGACGCTGTAGGCAGCGCCCACGAGCGACGCGGCCCGGGTCGCCCCGGGCCGTGTGCTGCACTCGGTGTCGCGCGGCGGAGGCCGCAGCGCACTCAGCCTTCGCCGATCGCGGCGGCGACCAGGCAGCCCTTGGCCACCGCGGTCAGCGCTTCTTCGCTGCGGAAGATGCGACCGACCGGGATCGGGAAGTCGATCTTGGCGAACTCGTCGCGGAAGACCTCGATGAAGCCGCCGACCAGCGACGTGCCGCCAGCGCACGCGATGTCGATCGGGTGCTGGAAGCTCGGCATGTTCTGGCCCGTCTCGAAGCGCTGCTTGATGTTCTGCAGCACGTAGTTGATCAGGCTGCGGTAGTAGATCGAGACCGCCTCTTCCTCGCGGCTCTTCGGGTCGCGGATGTCGATGCCGCGCTCCTTGATGTGCGCCGCCTTGCTGCGCGGACAGCCGAGCACGTTGGCGACGTTCTTGTCGATCCAGTCGCCGCCGCGCGCCACCGAGAACGACAGGCAAGGGATCGACTTGTAGGCGATGCAGGCGTTGGCCATGCCGCCGCCGAAGGACAGGCCGATGCCGGTGAAGTCGCTCTCCGCCAGCTCGGCGAAGATCACCGCGTGCGCCTCGTTGATGGCGTGCGCCTTGTAGCCGAGCTTGTTGATCAGGCTCTCGAACAGGCCCTGGTGGTAGACGACGTTGTTGTCGACGTCCAGCGACGGGGCCGGCACGCAGAAGTAGCAGTTCTCGCCCGCGACGCGCGGCTCACCCAGGATCTTCTGGATGATCATCTTCATCATCGGCAGCGCGTCCTGCTCGTTCGGGCTGATCAGGCCGTCGCACATCGGGCGACGGGTCTCGCGCCCGAACACGTTGGCAAGCTCGAACGCAGCCTCGCCGATGACGACCAGCTTGCCGTTGTGCACCACGTAGGGCACCTTCAGCTTGGTCAGCATGTTCTTGCTGTAGACGTCGCTCGGGATGTCGAGGAACGCGTTGCGCTCGACGGTCACCGTGATGCCGCCATCCTCGTTCTGCACTGCGGCCGCGAGGTTCGCCGTGCCGACGTCGAGGCCCTTGCCCAACGCGATGGCCATGTCTGCGCCATGGTCCTGGCTCTGTTCATTCTTGTTCTGCGTCATGTGTCTCCGCCCTTGTCCCCGGATGTTCTGCGTGGAATGTGGATTCGGCGCCGGCCGCGGACTCAGCCGCCGCCCTTGAGCTTCTTCAAGCGCGCCAGGTTCGCGGCGATGCCGCCACCGGCCTTCTGCTTGACCTCGATGTTGTCCATGTTGGACTCGAGCTGCTTGCCCTCGTCCTTGAACAGGCCGCCGAAGTCGACCGGCTGATCGCCGGCGACGGCGGCGCTGACGCCCATCTTCTTGCCGAGATTCTCGAGCCGATCGTTGAGTGCGCCGGCGAGCTTCTCGAACGCGGCGCTGAAGTCGGGCGCGGCCGGTGCTGGCGCGGCCGGTGCAGGGCTCGCGGGTGCGGCCGCGCGCTGCGCCTGCACGTTCATCAGGTTGGCCTTCAGGTTGGCCATCTCCTGCACCATCGACATCAGCAGGTCGCTCGACGGCACGGCGGCCGGCACGACCGCCGCCACCGGTGCGGCTACCGGCTGTGCCCGCAGGTTCCGCACGTGCTCGCGCAACGCGTCGCTCTCGGCGCGGGCCTCCTCGAGCTCGCGGCGGGTCGTCGTCATCGCATCCGTCAGCGCGGCGAAGCGCTGGCGAAGCTCGTTGAGCTCGCCCTCGCGCATCTCCAGCGCCTTCTCGTTGTCGTGCGCGCGCTGCAGCTCCTGCTCCCGTTCCTTCAGGATCGAGCGGAACTCGACGCGGCTCTTCTCGACCAGCTTCTCGACTTCCTCGGGCGCGATCAGGCCCGAATGCTCGATGGCGGCATGCACCGCCTTGCTGATCATCGCCGCGACTTGCTCGGCGCGGATCAGGCGCACCCGCTTGCGACCTTCGCTGGCCAGCTCGTCGAGGGTGGCCGTACGCGAACGCGCCGACAGGGCTTCCTTGATCTCGTTGACGGATTCCATTGGCTCCGCGCGGACGCCGACGAGCGGCGCCACGACGGCAGCAGTTTCGGCGTCCGCCAGCGCGAACTTGAGACGCCAACGGCACTCGGGGTGTCCAACACCGGGACCGGGAGCTTCGCCGAGCGCAGTGCGGGAAGACCCGGAGAGCTACAGCGCCCGCGCGATCGCCGTTTCGACCGCCCAGGCCGAACGGAACGCCGCCGGATCGTGGGTGCGGATCCAGGAAGCACCGGCCCGCGCCGCCCACAGCTCGGCGGCGAGGCTGCCAGGCCCGCGCTCGCCCACCGGCAGGCCGGTGACCTCGCCGACGAACGACTTGCGCGACACCGAGACCAGCAGGGTACCGGCGGTGCGCACGAGGTGCTTCAGGTGGTGCAGCACGTGCAGGCTCGGTGCAGCCTCGCGGCCGAGGAAGAAGCCCATGCCCGGATCGAACACCAGCCGCTGCGGCAGCACGCCGGCCGCGGCGAAGGCTGAGCGCCGTTCCTCGACGAACGCCTCGAGGTCCGTCAGCAGGCCGTCGACACCGAGTTCGCGCCGGTCCGCGCGCGACGCCTGGTTCCGGTGGAACATGACCACGAAGCGTACGTGCGGCGGAGCGGCGGCCACCGCCGCCATCGCCGCCGGCGAACGAAAGCCGTCGACGTCGTTCCACCAGTGCACGCCGAGCGCCCCCATCGCCGTCATCACCTCGGGCTTGCGCGTGTCGACGCTGACCTCGGCCCCGCGCGCCAGCAGCGCCTGCACCACCGGCACCAGCCGGCGCAGCTCTTCGTCGACCGGGACGTCCTCGGCGTCGGGATGCGTCGACTCGGCGCCGACGTCCAGCACGTTCGCCCCCGCGGCGAGCAGGCGTTCGGCGTGGGCGAGTGCTGGCTCCGGCAGCAGGTAGCGGCCGCCGTCGGAGAAGGAGTCGCGCGTGAGATTGAGGATGGCGAAGGTGCCGACCATGGCGAGCCGGGAGCATAGGCGGCGCCGGGCCGCGCGCGCGCCGTGCGGCCGACTTGAGGAAATCCGCACGGACCATGGCCGCCGTGCCATGGCGGCCGCACCACGACGACTTGGCGGAGCGGCGGGCGTGCATCCGATCGCTTCCTCACGGAAGGGAGGCTGGATGTCCTATGCGCGGCCAAACCGGTTTCACGTTGGTCGAGTTGATGATCGTGGCGACGGTCGTGAGCATCATCGCCGGCATCGCGGTGCCGAACCTGCTCAGCAGTCGTGCGGTGGCGAACGAACGCGCCGTCGTCGCTTCGCTGCGCACGCTCGCGACCGTGCAAACGCAGGCCGTCACGCGGGTCGTCGTCGACACCGACCATGACGGCGTGGGCGAGCCGATCGGCCTCGACCAGCTGTCCGGCCTGCGCATGCTGCCGGACGGCCTGATGCTCGAGCCTCCCTACCTGCCGCAGTCGATGGGCACCCTCGGGGCCAACGGCCTGTGCCAGAGCCGCGGTTATCTGCTGGCGATGTACCTGCCGGACACGAGCGGGGTCGGCCAGCTGGCCACCGCGGCCAACGCCGGCAACGTCGACGCCGACGGCGCCGAGCTCGCCTGGTCCTGCCTCGCCTGGCCGGTGGCGCGCGGGCGCACCGGCACAGCGACGTTCTTCGTCAACCAGACCGGGGAGATCCTGGTCGCGAGGGGCGCGACCTACGACGGCCCTAGCCAGGTGCCGCCGGCCGGTGCCGCTCTGCTCGGCGGCGCCGCCGACGAACTCGGCGGGCAGCTGGCGCTCGACGTACCTGGTGCCGACGGCAACCTGTGGCGGCCGCTGCGCTGAGCGCGACGTCGGCGTTCAGCTGCGCCAGCGGCTGCGCAGGCAGGACTCGCAGCGCCCGCATGGCGCACTGCCGCCCTCGTAGCACGACCAGAAGTCGGCGGCGGTGAAACCGAGCCGCCGTGCTTCGTCGACGATGCGCGGCTTGTCCCAGTCGATCGTCGGACTCACGACCGCGACGCCGATGCGCGTACCGAGGCCGAGGCACGCCGTGGCCGCAGCGAGGAACGCCGCCGAGTTGTCGGGGAAGGTGGCGGCCTCCTCGCGGTTGAAGCCGGCGACGACGGTGTCGGCACCGAGCGCTTCGGCGTGCGCGCCGGCGATGGCGACGAACACCGCGTTGCGCGCCGGCACCCAGACCGCGCGCGCGCTGGCTTCGTC
>CANGSN010000110.1 GCA_947455805.1 Planctomycetota bacterium | reverse complement strand
GCAGACCCACCGCGGCCGGCCCGCCGGCGACCAGCGCACGAGACTGCCGCCGCCATGGCTGGTTGCGTCCGGCCAGAGGCCTACTATCGTGGGCCATGCGCGTCCGCTTCGCCCTGCTGCCGTTCCTGCTCGCCGCCTGCTCGGACGACCGCCACGTGCCGAACGCCACCCCGGCCGCACCGGCCAGCCAGGGGCCCGCAGCGCCCAAACCGCCGTTGCTGCTCGAGCACGACTTCGGCGTGATTCCGCACGGCGAACGGCGCGTGCACGAGTGGCCGCTCGACCTGTCGAAGCTGCCCGAGCCGAGCGTGCCGCTGCGTGTGCACATCAGTTGCTCGTGCGGCCACGCCGACCTGCGGCTGCGCAAACCCGACGGCAGCGAGCGCTTCGTCGACATCAGCGGCCTGCCGCGCAACCTGCCGCAGGGCGACGAGAAGCTGTTCCTGCACGTCGAGATCGACAGCAGCGACCGCGAAGCGCTCGACATCCCGCACACCAAGAGCGACGGCTACGTGGTGCTGCAGCCGCTGACCGACGACACCGGCAGCAACCGCTTCCAGTGGCCGTTCTCGGTGCGTTTTGGCGTCGACAGCCCGGTCGTGCTGACGCCGTTCGCGGCGATCGACTTCGCCAACGTGCCGCTGTCGCAGGCGCCCGAGCTGGTCACCGGCCTCGCCGGCGACGAACGCCATCCCGGCGTCACCTTCGGCGCCGTCACCAGCACCGACCCGGCGATCACCGCCGACCTCGAGACCAAGGACGGCCTGTGCATGCTGCGCGTGCGCTGCCGGCCGGGCGAACCGGGCAACCACCGCGCCGCACTGTCGATCCCGACCAGCCTGCCGGGCTACACGCTGCGCGTGCCGGTGACGTGGAAGGTCGTGCCCGACCTGCAGGCGACGCCGATGCGCAAGGTGTCGGTGTCAGCACCGCTCGCCGCCGCCCAGACGGTCGAGGAAGCCAACCACCGCGGGCAGTTCGTGCTGGTGATGGACCACGACAGCCGCCGTTCCGCGGAGTTCGCCGTGCATCGCATCGTCGGCGACGACGGCCGCGACCTCGCCCCGCACTTCCGCGTGCACTTCCAGCCGATTCCCGAACAGCCGCGCCAGCACCGCCTGCTGGTCTGCTATCAGGGCGGCCTCACCACCGGCATCCGTGGCGAGATCGTGCTGACCAAGGCCGGGGACGCCGGACCGTTCCTGCCGATCGAACTCGTCTACCTGCCGACCAAGGCACCATGACCTCCACTTTCTCCCTGCTGCCGCTGCTCGGCACGCTGACGCTGTCGACCCTGATCGCCACGCTGGCGCAGTGCGGCAACCAGCAGAGCAAGACGGCCTCTGCTCCGGCCGACGGATCCTCGACCGGAGCGTCCGCTGCCGCTGGCGCCCCCGCCGCGCAGGATCCGGCGCAACCGCCGGCCGATCGCATCCACCTGTTGCTGTCCGGCTCGCTGTCGGGCCGGCTCGAACCGTGCGGCTGCGCCAGCGGCCAGCTCGGCGGCCTCGCGCGCCGCATCCAGCACATCGGCGAACGGCGCAACTACGACCTGCGGATCGAAGGCGGCGACCTGGTCGAACACGCGACCGAGCTCGACCCGCTGAAGCTGATGACGATCCGCCAGGTGCTGGTCGACATGGGCCAGTACGACGCGCTCGGCGTCGGGCCGAAGGACCTGGCGCTGCCGCGCGACCAGTGGAGCGCGTTCCTGGCCGGCGCGCCGGTGGTCGCCAGCGACGTCGTCGCCAAGGCCGAGGACTGGCCGGCGCAGCCGTTCGTGCAGAAGGAGGTGCGCGGCATCCAGGTGCGCATCGCGTCGCTGCTGCTCGAGCTGCCGGAGGCGCTGCGCGGTGCCGATTCCGGCCTCGAACTGCTGCCGCCGGCGAAGGCCTGGGAGCGCGCGCTGGCCGGCGCCGACCTGGCGACCCGCCGCATCGTGCTGGTGCACGGCGACGACGTGCAGATCCGCAAGCTGTTGCCGCTGCTGCGCCCGAAGCCCGACCTGGTCGTCGGCGTCGACGCCAGCGTCGTCGAGCCGCCGCATGCGCCGACGCCGATCGACGACGTGCCGGTGGTGTTCACCGGCACCCGCGGCCGCGTGCTGCTCGACCTGTGGCTGCACCGCGAAGGCGACACGCCGCGCGCCGTCTGCGAGACGATCCCGCTCGCCGGCAGCAAGACCGTGCCCGGCGGCGGTGGCGATCCGCAGGTCAAGGACCTGATCCTCGACCACCGCCGCTTCGTGCAGTCCGACGGCGTGCTCGCGCGCATGATGCGGCAGCTGCCGACGCCGAACGGCTCGTCCTACGTCGGCAGTTCGACCTGCAAGGTCTGCCACCCGACCGCCTACGAGGCCTACGCGAAGAGCAAGCACGCCGGCGCCTGGCAGACGCTGGTCGACGCCGAGAAGGATCCGAAGCGCTACGGCTGGCCGGTCACCGCCTATCCCGACTGCGTCAGCTGCCACGTCGTCGGCTTCCGCGAGCAGACCGGCTTCGTCTCCGCCGAGGAGACGCCCGACCTGCTCGGCGTCGGCTGCGAACGCTGCCACGGCCCGGGCTTGGCCCACGTGCAGTCCGGCGGCAAGCAGGCGCTCGGCATCTTCGGCGGCGTCAGCAGGTCGCAGCTGTGCACGCAGTGCCACGACTACGAGCAGTCGCCGACGTTCCTCTACGGCGAACGCTGGCCGCAGATCCAGCACGGCCGTGAAGCGAACCAGCAGCGGCCGAAGTGACGCCTGGCGCTGCACGCTCCCGCGACACACACCGCAAAACGGACGAAGCTGACACAGGCCGGGGCTTCCCGCCTCGGATCGGCGACCTACAGTCGCGCCCTCCATGCGTTCCCCCGGCACCTCGCGTCGCGATTTCCTGATCGGCAGTACCCTGGCTGGCGCGGCCTGCACGCTGCCGGCCAACGCCTCGTCGGCCCCCGCTCCCGTCCCCCTGCCCGCGCGGCCGCGTTCGCCGAACGACCGCCTGCGCCTCGGCGTCGTCGGCTGCGGCGGCAAGGGCCTGAGTGACATGCAGGCCTGCGCCCGCACCCACGACATCGTCGCCTTGTGCGACGTCGACGACGGCAAGGCGAAGCAGGCCCGCGGCGAACACCCGAAGGCTGTGTTCTACGAGGATTGGCGCGACCTGGTCGACCACGAGAAGCTCGACGCGCTGGTGGTCAGCACGCCCGACCACAGCCACGCCGGCCCGGCGCTGGCGGCGATGGCGCGCGGCTGGCACGTGTTCGTGCAGAAGCCGCTGACGCACACGGTGCACGAAGCGCGGCTGCTGCGCGACGCGGCGCAGAAGAGCAAGGTCATCACGTCGATGGGCAACCAGGGCACCTGCCTCGACGGCTTCCGCACCGCCACCGAGTGCGTGCGGGGCGGCATCATCGGCAACGTCACCGAAGTGCACGTCTGGACCGACCGTCCGATCTGGCCGCAGGGCATCCAGCGCCCGACGCACACGGACGCGATCCCGCCGACGCTGCGCTGGGACCTGTGGCTCGGCCCGGCAGCGTGGCGCCCGTACGCCGCCGGCCGCAAGGACGGCGAGTTCAAGGGCTATGCGCCGTTCCACTGGCGCGGCTTCTGGGACTTCGGCACCGGCGCGCTCGGCGACATGGCCTGCCACGTCGCCAACCTGCCGTTCTACGCGCTCGAACTCGAGGCGCCGACTTCGGTCGAAGGCGTCGGCGAAGGCACCACCAGCGAGGCGGCGCCGAAGCGTTCGACGCTGCGCTTTTCCTTCCCGGCGCGCGGCAAGCGCGGGCCGGTGACGGTGTTCTGGTACGACGGCGGCCACCTGCCACCCGCCGACCTGCTGCCCGGCGTGAACCTGCGCAGCGGCGGCTTCCTGCTGAAGGGCGACAAGGGCGTGCTCTACTCGCCGACCGACTACGGCGAGTCGTTCGAGATCTACGTGGACGGCAAGGTCGCGCAGTACGAAGTGCCGCCGCAGTCGCTGCCGCGTTCGCCCGGCGTGCACGACGAGTGGCTGCAGGGCATCCTGAACAACACGCAGCCGATGGCGAACTTCGAGTATGCGGCGCCCTTCACCGAGTCGATGCTGCTCGGCAACCTGGCGCTGCGCACCGGTGAGCGCATCGAGTGGGACGCCGCGGCGATGCGCGTCACCAACTCGGCGGCGGCGCAGCAGCTGCTGAGCAAGACCTACCGCCGCGGCTTCGAGCTGACGAAGGTCTGAGCCTGCTCGCCCGTTGGGCGAACCGGCTCAGCGATCTCCGGGACGCCGCCACGCGGGGCCCGTCCACCGCGAGAGCGACGCCATCGGCCCCGCTGCGTCGTCTCCTAGTAAGGCAGCTCCGCCGCTGCTGCGGCCGCCGCGCTCACTTGCGCGGGCCGCAGTACTGGTCGAGCCAGTCGATCGTCTCGGCGAGGCAGTGCAGCACGTTCTCGCGGCTGCGGTAGCCGTGGCTCTCGTGCGGCAGCATGCACAGGCGCGCGGTGGCGCCGTGGCCCTTCAGTGCCGCGAAGAAGCGCTGGCTCTGCACCGGGAACGTGCCCGGGTTGTCGTCGTCGGCGCCGTGGATCAGCAGGATCGGTTCCTGGATGCGGTGCGCGTGCGCGAACGGCGACATCGCCTGGTAGATCTCCGGCGCCTCCCAGTAGGTGCGGTCCTCGTTCTGGAAGCCGAACGGCGTCAACGTGCGGTTGAAGGCGCCGCTGCGCGCGATGCCGCAGGCGAAGAGGTCGGTGTGCGCCAGCACGTTCGCGGTCATGAACGCGCCGTAGCTGTGGCCGCTGACGGCGAGGCGGCGCACGTCGATGCAACCGGTGGCGGCGAGCGCATCGACCGCGGCCTGCGCGTTCAGATGCAGCTGCGGCACGAACGTGTCGTTGGCGGTGCGCTGCGGGCCGACGATCGGCATCGCCGCAT
Source organism: Planctomycetota bacterium (assembly GCA_947455805.1). GTDB lineage: Bacteria > Planctomycetota > UBA1135 > UBA1135 > UBA2386 > UBA2386. The sequence continues at coordinate 3,649 of CANGSN010000110.1, read as the reverse complement.
CGTCGAGCACGGCGTAGCCGGCCAGCAGCGGGAACAGCTGCGAGCTGCCCGACAGGCGCAGCCAGCGGTTCGGCGACGCGCGCACCTGGCCGGCGTCGCTGGCCTGCGTGTACTCGAGCGGATAGGCCCAGACGAGGCACGGCAGCTGGTCGCCCTCGCGGTAGCTCGGTGGCAGGTAGAGCGTGCCGCTGAGCGGCACGCCGTCGGCGCGCTGGTAGTTCAGGATGCGCTTCTGCACGCCGCGCGTGTAGGCAGCACCCGGATCGGCGAACGCGCGCAGCGTCGAGCGCGTCTTCTTCGTGCGATCGACGACCTGCAGCGACGGCGGCTCGGTCGGCGACTCGCTGCGCACCAGGAACCGCTGGCCGTCGGCGTCGAGGAAGCCGACGAACGTCTCGTGCTTGCCGGGCTCGGCGTGGAACAACCGCTCCTTGCTGCCGTCGGCGAGCACCCAGCGGTCGACGAACGGCCGGTTGCCTTGCGGCGAGGCACCCTCGCCGGCGAGGAACAACGCGCCGTCGCGCTGCCGCAGCACCACCTGGCCGTCGGCGCGCATCTCGGCGATCGGCCGGCCCGGATCGCCGTAGGCGTCCTGCATCGAACGCTCGTAGAGCATCACTTGGGCCACGGCCGGGTCGCGCACGTCGTGGCGCCACACGCGTTGCCGCCGCGTCTTGCGGTCCATCTCGGTGACCAGGCCGAGCTGGCCGTCGCCGCCGCACGACAAGCCGCCGAAGCGATGCTCGGTGCGGAACCACGCGCGCGCTTCGCCGGCCGGATCGTCGAGCCGGAACACCTGGTCGCGCTCCTTCGCCTCGCGCTTGGGATCGCCGCCGTCGAGCGCTTCGACCCAGGTCAGTGTGTGCGGCAGCACGTCGAGCCAGCCGATCGCGCGCGGCCCGGTCGGCACGCCGCCGATCGGCACCGCTTCGCGCAGCGGCGCCTTCGCCAGCGTGCGCAGCACCTTGCCGTCGCGATCGCGCAGCTCGGTGACCTGCGGGAAGCTCGACGCCGGCACCAGGTACGAGAACGGCCGCGCGATGCGCGTCGTCAGCAGCAGCGTGCCGTCCGGCGACGGCTCGACATCGTCGAAGATCGCCGGCTCGCCCAGCAGCTGCCGTTGCCCGTTCGCCGGATCGACGCGCAGCAGCTGGCTCTGCGCGAAGAACTCGAACAGCACTTCGTCGTGCGCGTCCTGCAGCAGGTCCTGGTAGGTGCGCACCTGCGCCTTCTCGCCGCGCACCGCGTCCTGCACCTGCGGCCCGCTCGGCACCGCCGGTCGCGGCGGCTCGGCGCCGGGCACCACCGCCAGCCCCAGCAGCTGCCGCTGGTCGGGCAGCCAGCGCACGCCGCCGCCGAGCACCGTGTTGACGTGCACGCCGTCGATGCGGCGCGGCGGCGCCGTCGCCGGATCGGCGACCCACAGTTCGGCGCCGCCTTCGACGCCGAGGCGCAGCAGGGCGAACGCGCGATCGTCGGCGGTCCAGATCGGGCCGCTCCAGTGGCCGGGCGGCACGTCGACGATGTGGTCCTTGCCGTCCGCCAGCGACTGCAGCACCAGCGACTGCGTGCGCACCGACAGCTGGCGGCCGTGCGACTGCGGGTCGATGCGCAGGCCGGCGAGCTTGCGATGCGGGCGCGCGACGACGTCGAGGCCGGGCAGCGCTTCGCGCGTCGTCAGCGACAGCCAGGTGCGCGCCGGCGACAACGCGGCGTCGGGCGGCGGCGGCGCTTCGACCAGCTTGGTGATCGCTTCGGCCGGCTTGCGGAAGGCGCTCGGCGGCGGCTCCTGCTGGGCTGCGGGCGACGCCGCCACGCACGACAGCGCCGCGAGCGACCACAGCACACGAGACGAAGGGGAACGGGACGGGACGCGGCGATCCGGCGGGCAGCGCATGGAAGCTCCTCGGGTTCGAAGAGCGGGTGCTTACGCGCCGCGGCGGCGGGCTGCACGCGCCGACCTGCGCTTTCCCTGTCCCGGCCGGCGGGCGAGACGGTCACCGACGGGACGGCGCGGCAGGGCTCGATGCGTCGGATGCCTGCGTGGGGTCGCCCGCGGGGCGACGACCCTCACCGCGTCGCGATGCGATCCAGCGACTCGCGGTGCTTCGCGGCGAACGCTTCGCGGAAGTCGATGCCGTCGACGAAGTCGAGGCGCGAGTCCGACGGCCGGCGGCTCAGCAGCTCGGCGTCGATCAGGTTGAAGACGATCTCGCCGAAGTCCGAGGAGCGGCGCACGCCCCAGCGCTCGAACACCAGCGCCGCCATCGGCCCGAACTGCTCGGAGGCATACTCCTGCAGCCCGGCCAGCAGCTCGCGGCCGCCGACGTGGCGTTCTTCGCCCGACATCGTCTCGCGCCCGAGGCGCGACATCGTGAAGTCGAGCGCATCGAGCACGAAGTAGTAGGCGAGGCGGCTGAAGCGCCGATCGCGCTTGCGCACACCCTGGATCTTCTCTTCGAGCAGGTCCTGTTCAGCTGCAGCCATCGACACGGTTCCTCCGCGGGCGAAGCGGCGTCGTAGTGACGCCGGTATCGACACATCCGGAACCGCCCTTGAGCGACGGCGAGTGACCGCTCGCCTCCGCTCGTGCCAACCACACCGATGCGCCGCGACCCCCTCGCTGCGCCCGGCACCGCGTCGCCAGGATCACGCCGGCACGAACTGTACGAGGCAGGCGGTGAGCACCTGCTCGGGCGGGATGAGCAGGTCGAGATCCCGCTCCGCCGCCAAGGTCAGTTCGAGCCACGTCGTCCATGGTTCTGCGGACGACGCACCGTAGGAACCGTCCGCAGCCGCTGCAAGGGCCGAGGTCCGGCGGCGCAGCTCGGCGCGCAGGAGCCACAGGAACTCGCGCGCCGCGTCGAGCTCGTGCCGCCGTTCCTCGACGTTCTGCAGCACGGCGCGTGCCGTGGCGACCGGCCGCAAGCGGTGGACGTCGGCGAGCATCGCCTGCACCAGATGATGGAGCTGTACCGCGCGTTCGGTGCAGGCGGCCAGGGCCTGGCCGAGGCTGCCGCCGGACAAGGCGATGGCGTCCGGCACCCGCGCCGCGGCCTGCGGCAGCCGCCGAAAAATCTCGCGCTCGAGCACGTCGTCTGCCAGTGGCAGCACCCGCAGGCGCTGCACGCGCGAGCGCACCGTCGGCAGCAGTTGCTCGGGGCGCGAGGCTTCGAGCAGCAGGAAGGTCGCCACGCCGGGCTCCTCGAGCGTCTTCAGCAGCGCATTCTGGCCTTCTTCGGCGAGGTGGTCGGCGTCCTCCACCACCAGCACGCGCGCGCGGCCTTCGACCGCGTGGCGCGCGAGCAGCTCCTGCGCCTGCCGCACCTGGCCGACGGTGATCTCGTAGAAGCTCTTCTTCAGCTCCTTGCGGTCGGCTTCGTCCTGCGCGAGGTCGAGCACGTGCACGTCGGGATGCTGGCGGTTGGCGATGCGCGTGCAGGTGCGGCACAAGCCGCACGGGCCGTCGCGATCGAGTTCGGACGGACACAGCAGCGCGGCCAAAAGCCAGTCGATCACCGTCGACTTGCCGCTGCCGCGGGCACCTTCCACCAGGAAGCCGTGCGGCAGCCGCAGCGCGCGCGCCTGCCCGAGCCAACGCGCGAACGCTTCGCCCTGGCCGAGCGGCATCACGAGGCGCGCGTGGCCG
>CANGSN010000109.1 GCA_947455805.1 Planctomycetota bacterium | reverse complement strand
TAGCCGAGCAGCAGCCCGCGCGTGTGCAGCCGTTCGACCAGGATGCGTTCGGCGAACTCGCGCGCGGTCAGGTTCTGCAACCGCGGCTCGAACTGCAGCAGCACGAGGCGCAGCACGCCGGCGCGACGCAGCAGGCGGAGGCGGTGCGGAACCGAGCACAGCGGCGGCGGCGTTTCGCCGCGCAGCACCTGATCCGGGTGGTTGGCGAACGTCACCACGGTCGGCATCGCCTGCAGCGCCGACGCCATCTCCAGCAGTTCGTGCAGCAGCCGCTGGTGGCCGAGGTGCACGCCGTCGAAGACGCCGACCGCGACGGCCGAGCGGCTGGCGGGCGCGTCGCCGTAGATCGCGCCGAGGTCGAGGGCGAGCAGGGCATCGAGGCCTTCGATCAGCCGCATCGCGTCAGCTGCCCTTCTGCGGGCGGTAGCTGGCTTCCAGCTCCTGCAGCTGCGGCTTGACGCGCAGCTTCTCGCTGGCGGTCAGGCGGTCCGTGAAGAACACGCCGTCGAGGTGGTCGATCTCGTGCTGGATGATGCGCGCGAGCCAGCCGTTCGCCGTCATCGTGCGCTCGACGCCATCGAGGTCCTGGTAGGTGACGGTGATGTCGACCCAGCGCTCGACCTCGGCGTGGATGTCGGGGAACGACAGGCAACCCTCTTCGCCGAACTCACGGCCCTTCTTGCGCGTGATCTTCGGGTTGCACAGGGTCAGTTCGCCGCTGCGGTCCTTCTTGTCGCCGGCCGGATTCAGCACCAGCAGCTTCCACTCGATGCCGACCTGCGGGGCGGCGAGGCCGACGCCGCCCTCTTCGTACATCGCCTCCATCATGCGGGCGGACAGCTCGCGCAGCGCCTGGTCGAACTGGGTGACGGGCTTGCCGCCGCGCCGGAGCACGGGATCGGGGTAGACGAGGACTTCCATGCCGGTTGGGGCCATTTGCAGGTCGTGCCGCGCTCGGCGCCTGACCGCGGAGCCAGCCGGCGTCACGGCGCCTGGTCGAATCCGGGCCGTTGCGGCGCCTGCGGGGGGGAGGTAGATTCTTCGCCCCTTTCGTCGGCGTCAAGCCACTGCCCCGGGCGGACCAGCGTCGCGAAGGCCATTCTCCCCGCGCGGGGACACCTGCATGGATCTCAGCAAGTACCTGGAGCAAGCTGCGGACGCCGCCAAGCGGCGCAACTTCGCCATGGCCGTCAAGATCTACGGCCAGGTGCTGCTGATCCAGCCGGACTTCGGCGAGGCCCGCGCGGGCCTGCGCAAGGTGCTGTTCCAGAAGGTCGCGCAGAAGCCCGCCTCGAAGCTGACCGCGATGCTGGTCGGCGGGCCGAGTCTGCTGATCGCCGGGCTGTGCGCGATGCTCGGCCAGCACCAGGCGGCGTCGCGCGGCTACGAGCGCTACCTCGCGCTCGATCCGTTGGCCGAGAACGTCAACCTGAAGCTCGGCCGCGCGCTGCTGAAGTCGGGGCTGAAACGCTCGGCGCTGGCGGTGTTCGCGGCCTACGCCGAGCAGCAGCCGCGCTGCCTCGAAGCCTGCCGCAGCGCGGGGGCGTTGTCGTACGAGCTCGGCAAGATGCAGGAGGCGCTCGGCTTCTACGAAGCGGCGCTGAAGGTCGACCCGCGCGACCAGGAAGCGCTGAAGGCGCGCAAGAACCTCGCCGCCGAAGGGGCGCTGCGCAGCTCCGGCATCGAGAAGGCGCAGAGCTCGCGCGACTTGATCAAGGACAAGGACCTGCAGCGCCAGCTCGAGCGCCAGGACCGCCTGCAGCTGTCGGCCGAAGAGGTCGAGGCCGAGCTGACCGAGGTCGAGGAGAAGCTGCAGTCGAACCCGAGCGACCAGAAGCTGCTGCGCCGCGGCGCCAAGCTGCGCGAGATGGCGAAGGACCTCGCCGGCGCGCTCGACCTGGTCGAGCAGCTGCAGCGGCTCGCGCCGAACGACGGCGAGGTCGTGGACCTCGCCGGCGACCTGCGCGTCCGCCTGCAGGAGCAGATGGTGCAGAAGGCCGAGCGCGCCGGCGACACCGCCGCCGCGGCCCGCGCCCGCGCCAACCTGCAGCAGCTGAAGGTCGGCGAGGCGAAGCGCCGCGTCGAACGCAATCCGACCGACCTCGCCGCCCGCTTCGATCTCGGCTCCGGCCTGTTGGCCGCCGGTGACGTCGACGCCGCGATCGCCGAACTGCAACTGGCGGTCAAGGACCCGCGCAAGAAGAACGAGTCGACGTTCCTGCTCGGTCGCGCCTTCCAGCAGAAGAACCTGCCCGACCTGGCCCTCGGCCAGTTCGACAAGGCGGCGCAAGCCGCCGGGAGTGGCCTCCTGATGAAGGAGGCCCTCTACGAGATGGGCGCGATCTGCGCCGCCCAGGGCAAGCGCGACGACGCGCTGCGCCACTTCTCCCGCATCCTCGAACAGGACATCGGATTCCGCGACGTCGCCGCCCAGGTGCAGCGACTGAAGGCGTGATCGCGCCGCCCTGTTCCTCCGCATCGTTTCCAGAGACCGCAACTCCAACCGAAGAACGCCACGATGGCTCACAGCAAGCAAGCACTGAAGCGCGCTCGTCAGAGCGAGAAGAACCGCGTCGCCAACAAGGCCAAGATGTCGCGCATGAAGAGCGCCGTGAAGAGCCTGATGGCGCTGGTCAAGGCCGGCGACAAGGCCAAGGCGGCAGCGATGCTCGCCGCGGTCTGCAAGATCATCGACAAGGCCGGCGAGGCGCACGTCATCCACGCCAACAAGGCGTCGCGCCACAAGAGCCAGGTCACGCGCGCCGTCGGCGCGATGAAGTGACGTTCGCCGGGCGGGCTGGCGTCGCCGGCTTCGCCCGAGCGTGAGCTCGCTGCGGTTGCAGCGGTCGGCAGCATCGCCGGCACGCAGCCGTGCGGGCCACCGCCGCGAGTTCCGTCGCGGCTGCCTCAGGCCGACGCGTTCGCCGCGTCGGTCCCTTGGTCAGCTCTGCAGCAACTGCAGGGCGGCCTGTGGCTGCGTGTTCGCCTGAGCCAGGATCGAGATCGCGGCCTGCTGCAGGATCGAGTTGCGCGTCAGCGCCGAGGTCTCGACCGCGACGTCGACGTCGCGGATGCGGGACTCGGCGGCGCTCAGGTTCTCGGACTGGATCTGCAGGTTGGCGATCGTCGTCGTCAGTCGGTTCTGTGCGGCGCCGAACTGGCCACGCACCCGGCTGACCGCGTTGATCGCGGTGTCGAGCGACGTGATCGCCAGCGACGGGTTGCCGCCGGAGCCGATGTCGAGCGTCGACAGGCCGAGCGTCGAGGCCAGCGTGTCCGACGTGCTCAGCTGGATCGTGTCGATGCCGGTGGTGGTGCCGGTGCCGACTTGGAACGTGATCGTCGAGCCGGTGCCGTCGAGCAGGCGCACGCCGTTGAACGTGGTCGACTGCGCGATGCGGTCGATCTCGTTGATCAGGTCGGCGAACTCCTGGTCGAGCGTCGCGCGGTCGGCCGCGCTGACCGTGCCGTTCGCGGCCTGGATCGACAGCTCGCGCATGCGGATCAGGATCGAGCTGACCTCGTTCAAAGCGCCTTCGCCCGTCTGTGTCAGCGAGATGCCGTCCTGGGCGTTCCGGATCGCCTGGTTGGTCGATCGGATCTGTGCCCGGAAGCGCTCGGAGATCGCCAACCCTGCGGCGTCGTCCGACGCCGTCGAGATGCGCAGGCCGGTCGACAGGCGACGGTAGTTCGCCTGCAAACGCTCGGTCGTCGTCGACAGCGAGCGCTGCGCGTTCAGGGAAGCGATGTTCGAATTGACCCGAAGGCCCATTTGTCCTCCTCGATACCTTTGCCGTTGTGGGGGACCGACCGAGGTCGATCCCCACGCTGCCTGCCTCATCGGCTGCGGCTTGAGTCCTACTTCAGGAAATCCCGCGAGCGGACTCTGTGGCGGCGCTGCGGCCGCTGCCATCGGCGCGGTCGCCGGCCGCTCGGGGCATTCCCGTAGTCGTGATGCACAACGCTGTTGCGTGCGCCGGCGCCGCGCCGCGTCACAGTTCGGGACGGCGTCGAACGGCCTCCATGGTGCCGCCCGATTTTTCCGCCGCGATCACCGCACGAGGCGCGTGTAGCGGTGCATCGCCTGCAGGGTCAGCACCAGGATCGCGGTGCTGTAGACGCGGCCGCCGTCTTCGCCCCAGACGCACTTCGGGTCCCACGAGCCGTAGAGGTTCGGCTGCCGGCGATCGAGGTGCTGGTGCTTGCCGACGGCCTGCTCGAGGTGCTTGCGCCACGTGGTCCAGTGGTTGCCACCCATCTGGAACAGCGCGTAGGTCGCGTAGTAACAGTAGTAGTGGTCGATCGAGCCGTCCTGCTCGTTCCACACCGGCGGCTTCGCCAGCAACCGGTCGGCGGCCGCGTGCATGAGCTGCACCTCCTTCGGGTTCTGCCCGAGGAAGAACCGGCTGAACAGACCGACCGCGGTCATCGCCTCGCCCTTGTCGATCGGGAAGCGCTGCGCGTGGTCGCCGGCCTTGCGGGCGCTGCCCTCGCCACGCCGTGAGTAGCCGTGCTGGCCGGTGGCGTCGCCGACTTCGTCGAGCCACTGGGTGGCGAGTCGGAGCGCCTGCCGGTCGACGACCAGGCCGAAGAACGCGCCCGACTCGTAGGCCATGATGCACCAGCCGGTGATCGAGGTGTCGTTGTCGCCGCCGCGCGGCTGGTAGCGCCAGACGCCGTAGGGATTGCGGTGCGACTCGAGGTAGTCGAGCCCGCGCTGCGCCACCGGCCGCAGTGTCTCGTAGCCCGACAGGCCGAACGCTTCGCACATCGCATAGGCGGCGATCGCGTGGTCGTAGACGAAGTCGTGGCCGGTGCGCTGGCCGAACAGCCCGGTCGCCGGGTCCTGCTGACGGCGCAGCCAGTGGACCGCCTTCTTGACGACGTCCTTGTAGGGGCCCGAACGCAGCGTGCTGCCGTCGCCGAGGAAGGCGAGCAGGGCGAGGCCGGTGACGCCGACGTCGTGGGTGGCGTTGCCGACGCCGTCGCAGATGTTGCTGCCCGGGTCGTCGTGCTTCTGGAAGCTGTCGCAGTCCCACTTGCCGTCGGCGTCCTGGTGGCGCTTCAGCCAGTCGAGCCCCGGCTCGGTGTTGCCTCGGAACGGCCGGCCATGGCCGCCGCCGCCAGGGCCGCCCGGCGCGCGGTTGCCATAGGGCCCGCCAGCGTTGCCGCCGATGCCGACCGCCGCTTGGCTCAGGTTGCTGTCGAACGCCGACGGCGTGCCTTCCGACGCGAAGTCCGACGCATCGACGACGTCGTGCGTCTCGGTGGCGACCGGCTGCTCGGTGACGAGGATCTCCTCGGTCGTCGGTTCGCTGATCGGCTCGAGCTTCGGCTGCTCCTGCGGTGGCTCGACGACGGCGAGCGGCTCGTCGTTCGTCATCTGCACGTGGTGCACGGCCTCGGCGCGCCGCTCCGGGGGCAGCAGCACGAACAGCAGCAGGCCGGCGGCGAGGTGCAGGCCGACCGACAGCGCGAGCCACGGCGCCTGCTTCAGGCGCTCGGCCATCAGCTCCTGGAACGACTGCTCGGCGAGAGCGTGGGGGAACGGGGCTACCTCGGTACGGACCGGTGGCTGCTCGAACGGGGTCATGTTCGCCTCCTTCAGGCTGGGACTGACGATCCCAACGCCGTGTGCGCGGCGCGAGTTCAGTCGCGCGGTGCAAGTTCGCGACGAGCGCGCGGGCGTTCACAAGACGCCGTGCACGCAAGCACGGCCTGCAAACGAAAACGCCGCAGCACTGGGCTGCGGCGTTTCGAGTCAGCAGTGGTCGCCTCCAAGGAGACGCCGCAGCGGGGCCTGTTGCGCGACGTCGCTGTGGCTGGTCCCCGCGTTGTGGCGTCCTGGAGAGGCCTGAGCCCGGTCGCCCATCGGGCGAGCGGACTCAGCGCTCAACGCACGAGGCGCGTGTAGCGGTAGAGGGCCTCGAGCGTCAGCACCAGGATCGCGGTGCTGTAGACGCGGCCGCCGTCCTCGCCCCAGGCGCACTTCGGATCCCACGAGCCGTAGAGGTTCTTCTTCGTCTTGTCGAGGTGCTGGTTCTTCACCACCGCGGTCTCGAGCTTCTTCTGCCACTCGGTCCATTGCGGGCCGCCCATCTGGAACAGCGCGTAGGTCGCGTAGTACCAGTAGTAGTGGTCGATCGAACCGCCCTTCTCGTCCCACACCGGCGGCTTCTTCATGATGCGATCGGCCGCGGCCTTCATGACCGGCTTCTCCTTCGGGTTCTGGCCCATGAAGAAGCGGCAGAACAGGCCGACGGCGGTCATCGCCTCGCCCTTCTCGATCGGGAACTTGGCGGCGTGCTCGCTGCCCTTGCGCGCGCTCATCTCGCCCTGCTTGGTGTAGCCGTGCAGGCCCGACGGGTCGCTGACCTGGTCGAGCCACTGCTCGCACAGCTTCAGGGCTTCCTTGTTGACGGTGAGCTTGAAGAACTCGCCCGACTCGTAAACCATGATCGCCCAGCCGGTGACCGACGTGTCGTTGTCGTTGTCGCGCGGCTGGTAGCGCCACACCGAGTACGGGTTGCGGTGCGACTCGAGGTAGTTGATGCCGTTCTGCGCGATCGGCTTCAGCGACTCGTAGCCCGACAGGCCGTACGCCTCGCACATCGCGTAGGCCGCGATCGCGTGGTCGTAGATGAAGTCGTGCGAGGCCTTGGTGCCGAACAGGCCGGTCGCCGGATCCTGCTGCTTGCGCAGCCAGTTGACGCCGTTCTTGATGACCTTCGCGTAGGGGCCCGAACGCATCGTGCTGCCGTCGCCGAGGAAGGCGAGCAGGGCGAGGCCGGTCACGCCGACGTCGTGGGTGGCGTTGCCGACGCCGTCGCAGATGTCGCTGCTCGGATCGTCGTGCTTCTGGAAGTTGTCGCAGTCCCACTTGCCGTCGTCGTCCTGGTGGTTCTTCAGCCACTGCAGGCCGGCGTCGATGTTGGTCGCGTACGGGCGGCCACCGCCCTTGCCCTTGCCGCCACCGCCACGACCGCCGTACTTGCCACCGGCGCCGCCGCCGAGGCCGACGGCCGAGTTCCACTGGTTGCTGTCGAAGGCCGACTCCTTCGAGGTGCTGTCGCTCTCGACGTTGTCGAAGGCCGTGTCGTTGGTCTCGCTGACCGCCTGCTGCTCGGTGACGACGACTTCTTCGGTCGTCTCCTCCGGCTTGGTCTCCGGCGGCGGCGGCGGCGGCGGCTCGACCTGCTCGACGACCTCCTGCTGGGTCATCTCGACCTTGTTGACGACCTCTTCCTTCTTCTCCGGTGGCATCAAGACCCACAGCAGCAGGAAGACGACCAGGTGGAGGCCGATCGACAGGATGAGCCAGGGCGCCTGCTTCAGGCGTTCGGCCATCAGGTCCTGGAAGGTGACTTCTTCCTCCCACATGTGGTGGGGGCCTTCGTTGTGCAGCTTGAGTCGGTTCAGGTCGAGTTGCGCCATGGTGGCTCCTAGGTTGCCGCGGCTCCGCGCGCCCAGTCCGAGCGAACGGACTGCAGCAGGCGGACGGATCGGCGGATGACTCCGCGAGACGGCGGCTGGGACGAGCCGCCGGATCGAGGTGTGCGCCTGGGAACGGCGACGCCTCCGGTCCGGTTCAGAGAGGGGGCGGGAAAGTAGAGCGATGGGCCAGGGTCGCCGCAATCGCCAGCATCGGGTGCGCCTTGGACCCGGGTTGCCGACCTGCCGATCCCCGGCTCGGAGCGGGCTGGGAGGCCGGCGCCCGCCAGGACCACCAGGCGCCGATCAGTCCAGGCCGCGGGTGAAGTTGGGGGATTTCCAGACCACCGTCCGGTCCTCGGCCCGCTCGATCGCCTGCTTCTCGAACTCGGTCCGCACCCGGTTCTGCAGCGCGAGGCGCAGCCGCGCCTGCACCTCCGGGTCCTCGAAGCGGCCGTTTTCGGCCGGCAAGTACTGGAGCACACGCGCGACGTACCAGGCACCGCGGATCTCGAGGGGCGGCGAGACGGCGCCGGCCGGGCCCTTCTTGGCGAACTCGGCGACCGGCCGCAGGTGGTCGGCCAGGCCATCGTCCCCGGTTTCACCGAGGCTGCGGGCATCCGGAAAGGTCGCGGCCATCTCGCGGGCGCTCATCGCCTGCAGGGCCCACGACGCGGCGGCGCCGACGGCGTGGTCCTTGGCGTCCGGTCCGGTGAACTCGATCATCGCCACGCGCCAGTGCGCCTCGTGCACGAACGCCGCCTTCTCGCGTTCGTAGGTCTCGCGCAGCATCCTCGGCGTCAGGAACAACGAGCCGTTGTTGCTGCCCAGGCGCCGGCGCACGGTGGCGTCTTCGGCGAACTCGCTGAGCTTCTCGAGCCGCTGTTCACGCTCGTAGGTGGGCCAGGTGCGGCCTTCCTCCTTCAGCGCCTGGCTGAGGCCCAGCATGCTGCCGACGTCCCGCTGCTTCTCCAGGCGTTCCTGCTCGAGCACCGACTTCACGTAGCCGTCGATCTGCTCGGGCGTGTAGATGCCCATCGAGTGGATCGACAAGGCGAGGCGCCGCTTGTCGATCAGCCCCTTCAGTTCCCGCCGCAACAGCAGGCTATCGTCGTTCGGCGAGACGATGCGGCCGGAGGCGCGCAGCGAACGGATGGTGC
>CANGSN010000108.1 GCA_947455805.1 Planctomycetota bacterium | reverse complement strand
TGCTGACCGCTGCGCTGTTCGCCTCGGGCGGCACGCTGCTGAAGCTCTGCGCGTTCCCCGCGCTCGAACGCGCCGGCATCCGCGCCGCCATCGCCGCACTGGCGATCTTCGTCATGCTGCCGGCGGCGCGGCGCTGGCCGACCGGCCGCATGCTGCTGCTCGCACCCGCCTACTTCGGCGCCACGGTGCTGTTCGTCGTCGCCAACTCGCTGACCCCCGCCGCGAACGCGATCTTCCTGCAGTCGGCGGCGCCGCTGTGGATCGTGCTGTTCGGCCCGTGGCTGCTGCACGAACGGCCGACGCACCGCGACTTCGTGACGCTGCTCGGCGTCGGTGCTGGCATGGCGCTGTTCTTCGTGGCGCCGACCGAAGTGCAGGCGACGGCGCCGAACCCGCGCCTCGGCGACTGGTTCGCGGTCGCGTCCGGCGTCAGCTACGCGCTGCTGCTGCTCGGCCTGCGCAAGCTGTCGAAAGGCGACGACCAGGCGCAGTGCGCGGCGATCGCGTGGGGCAACGCACTGACGTTCCCGGTGGCACTGTCGCTCGGCTTCCTGCCGTGGTTCGACGCGCCGATCCTCGGCAGCGCGCAGGACTGGCTGGTGATCGTCGTGCTCGGCGTGTTCCAGGTCGGCCTCGCCTACGCCATCCTGGTGCGCACCATCCAGCACGTGCCGGCGATGCGCGCGTCGCTGGTGATGATGGTCGAGCCGGTGCTCAACTCGTTGCTGGCGTGGCTCGTGCACGGCGAACGGCCGCACGCGCTGGCGCTCGGCGGCGGGGCGCTGATCCTCGGCACCGTGCTCGCGACCAGCGTGCGCAGCCGGCCGTCGGCGCCGCCGGACGCGTAGTCGCGCCGATACGCAGACGCGCCGACACGCAGAAGCGACAGCTGCGGGCCTTGCTGAAGACGCGGCCTCCGTCACACTGCCGCGATGCGCTCCCTGCTCCTCGTCGCGGCGCTGGCCTTCGCCACGTCGGTTCCGGCCCAGCAACTCGTCTTCGCCCAGAACGACAATCCGTCGTACGGCGGCTACGCGGTCGGCTGGCCCGCGAGCGTGCTGGCGTTCCGCTTCACGGCGAACGCGCCCGTGCTCGCCGCCGCCCAGGTGTTCACCGGCAACCAGCCGCCGGCCGCGCACACGCTGGAGATCCGCACGCGCAACGCGACGACGGGCCTGCCGGACCAGCTCGTCGGCCAGCCGGGCACGTGGAACACGGTGCACACGCGCAGCTGGCAAGGGGCGGTGTTCGCGCAGCCGGCGACACTGACCGTCGGCCAGGACTACTTCCTCGTGTGGCGCGTCACCGGCATGTTCCACCAGCACTCGATCAGCGCCGACACCGAGCCGAGCAACGTGCCGGTCGAGGTGCGCGTCAGCGACGGCAACACGTGGCACGGGCAGGCGTCGCTCGCGGCGAAGTTCCGCCTGTTCGCGCCGTACGCAGCCGGCACGACGTCGACGTTCGGCACCGGCAAGGCCGGCCAGTACGGCGTGCCCACGATCGGTTTGAACGGCTGGCCCGCACTCGGCTCGCCGATCGACGTCACGCTCGGCAGTGCCGCGCGCAACGTGCTCGCCGTGCTCGTCGTCGGCACGCCGATCCCGGGCGGTGTACCGATCGGCTTCGCCGACCTGTGGGTCACGCCCGACGTGCTGATCCCGTTCGTCACCAAGACGCACACCAACCCGCTGAGCGGTGGCCTCGGAGTCACCATCCCGGTGCCGAACGATCCGGCGGCGGTCGGCTACCCGCTGTCGTTCCAGTGGGGCGTGTTCGATCCGCTCGCCGTCGACGGCTTCAGCCACACGGGTGGTGCTACGGCCCTGATCAACTGACGGCGGCGGACGAGGGCTGCGCTGGCGCGCTCCCCGCTGCGCCCGCCGCCGCGAACAACCGTTCGCAGAAGCGCAGCGCTTGCGCCTCCGCCCAGCGCCGCGGTCGCCACGGTGCCCCACCGGCGACGAACGCCACATGGCCGCCGCGATCGACGAACTGCGGCACCAGCCACGGCGACCGCGCGGCGACGTCGTGCGGCAGCAGTTCGGGCCGGCACAGCGGATCGTCGGCGGCGGCGATCAGCAGCGTCGGCCGCCGGATGGCCGGTAGGAACGGCCCGCAGCTCTGCGACGTGTAGTAGTGATCGGCATCGCGGAAGCCGTGCGTCGGCGCGGTGACCAGATCGTCGAAGGCGCGGAACGTGCGGCAGCGCCGCACCGCCGCGGCGTCGATGCGCCCCGGATGCTGCTGCGCCTTCGCGATGGCCTTCGGGATCAACGTCTTTAGGAAGTGCCGCGCGATGGCGCCGCCGAGCCGCTGGTCGCACTGCGCCGAGCAGACGCCGAGGTCGAACGGCGGCGACACCGCCGCCGCCCCGCACAGCGCCGCCGGCAACCTGGCATCGTCTTCGCCGAGCGCCTTCAGCAGCACGTTCGCCCCGAGCGAGAAGCCGACCGCGCACCATGGGGATTGCGGCCAGCGCGCGACCAGCGTCGCGAGCACGTGGCGCAGGTCGCTGGTCTCGCCGCTGTGGTAGGTGCGCAGCGCGCGGTTCAGCACACCGCCGCACGAACGGAACTCCAGCACCACCGCGCGCCAGCCGCGCCGTGCGGCGCCGTGCACGATCTCGCGTGCGTAGGCCGACTGACGCGAGCCCTCGAGCCCGTGCAGCAGCAGCACGCCGGGCGCCGCGGCCGCCGCGGCATCGTGCACGTGCAAGAGCACTTCGTCGCCGTCGGGCGTCGCCAGCACTTCGCGGCGCAGCGGCGGCAGCGGCCGCGCCGGCACCATCGCCGCGATCGTCTGCGCTAGCCCGGAGCGGGCCCACCACACCGGCCGGAACGGCGTCGTCGCCAGCTCGGCGAGCACGGTGGCCTTGTCGAAACCCGGAGTCACGTGGCGACCACCGTAGCTGCCGCACGCGCATCCGTGCGCTGCCAAGGCGACCAACGTGCGGCGGACGCGAATGCGCAACCGGGACGTTCCCGCCTTGGGACGGTGGACCCGCGGCGGTGCGGCGGTCGCCCCGGCCTGCCGATGCCCCGCCCATGTCGCTGGCTTCCCATCCTCGCCGCCTCTTCGCCTTCGCTGCCATCGGCGTCGCCACCGTGGCCCTCGGTGCCACCGGCGTCGTGCAGTTCCGCGCCGACCATGCGTGGACCGAGCTGCGCACGATGCAGAACGACCTCGAGCTGCGGCTCGCCGCGCGCGACCACCGACGACAACCGCTCTGGGGCGAGTCGACGCCGGCGCGCGCGTTCGTGCCGTACGCCCACGCGCTGGACAAGGCGCGCGCCCTGGCGAAGACCGACGACGCCGCGCTGGTGCGCATGCTGCGCCACGACGACGCGCAGACCGCAGAGGATCCCGAGGCCGTGGCGCTTCGCGCGCGCTGGCAACCACTGCTCGCCGATCTCCATGCCGGCGCTCATGCCGCCGACGCGAGTCCTCCTGCTCCTGACGATCCGGAGAGCCCTGGCGATCTGACCAACCTGCTCGACGCGCGCTGGATCGCGAACTGCGCGATGTTCGAAGCGCGCCTGCGGCGTCATCGCGGCGAACACCTCGCCGCCGTGCAGGTGAGTCTCGACGCGGCGACGTTCGCCGCCGACCTCCATCGTCGCGGCACACTGATCGACCAGATGATCGCGACCGCGATCGTCGCGATCGCGACCGCAGAGACCTGGACGGAACCGGCGCTGGCCCGCCTCGACGACGAGGCGCTGCAGGCCCTCGCCGACGGCCTCGCACGGCTTGATCTGCTGCTGCCGACGACGGCCGACCACGAAGGCGAGATGGCGTTCTCGTTGCGCCAGATCGCAGCCGCGCCGATCGACGGCGATTGGGTGCCGGGCAGCCTGGCAGCCTGGCGGCACGGCTTCTCGAGCCGATGGATGTTCGCCGATGCGCTGCTGCAGCAAGCGCGCGTCGCTCGTCTGCTGGCGAACGAGACCGGGCTCGACTGGCCGCAGCGCGAAGCCCTGCTCGAAGTGACGCTCGGCTCTTTGATCGACAGCGGCAATCCGGTGTGCGCCGTCATGGTGCCGAACACCGCGGGCTCGGAACGCAACCTGCGCGAGTCGCTGACCCTCGTGCGCCTGCTGCGCATGTCGGTCGCCCACCACCTCGGCCGCAAACAAGCTCCGCTGCGCGACCCGCTCGGCGACGGCCCGCTGCAGGTCACGCCGCGCGACGACGGGGGTGTGCGCCTGCACAGCGTCGGCACCGAGCAGCGCCGCAAGCTCGCGCGCGACGTGGCGCCGTAACAGGCCTGCCTCCAAGGTGTGGCTTGCGAGCACCAAACAGGCGAGACTGCTTCGATGCGCATCGAGTCGATCCGGCTCAAGAACTTCCGCGCCTTCCAGGACGTACACCTGAAGGACTTGCCCGGATTCGCAGTCTTCGTGGGCGCGAACGGCACCGGCAAGAGCACGCTCTTCTCGGTGTTCGGGTTCTTGCGCGATGCGATGACGACGAACGTCACCAGCGCACTCGGCCGTCTCGGCGGCAGCCGAGGCTTTCGGGAAGTGCGCTCCCGCGGCTGCAATGGCCCGATCGAGATCGAACTGAAGTTCCACGCCGACCTGGGGCGAGGCAGGACGAACCTGGTGACCTACAAGCTCGTCGTCGACGAGCTCGAAGGCCGCCCCGTGGTCGAGCAGGAGCTGCTGCAATACCGCCGCGGCAGCAGTGGCCGCCCGTGGAAGTTCCTGGACTTTCGCCGTGGCCAAGGCGAGGCGGTCACCAACGAACTCGCCGACGTCGAGGACGAGCGCGATCTGGTTCGTGAACACCAGGCCCTGAAGGGCGCCGACCTGCTGGCCATCAAAGGGCTGGCGCAGTTCGAGAAGTTCCCGGCGACCGTGGCGCTGGGCAACCTCGTCGAGAACTGGCATCTCTCCGACTTCCACGTCAACCGCGCCCGCCCTGAGCAGGAGGTCGGCTACGCCGAGCACCTTTCGCGTGAAGGCGACAACCTGGCACTCGTCATCGAGTACCTGCAGAAGCAGCAGCCGAAGGTGCTCGAGCGGATTCTCGCTCGGCTGGGCCAACGCGTCCCTGGCATCACCACGGTGAAGTCGAAGGTCACCGAAGAAGGTCGCGTACTCCTGCAGTTCCGTGACGGCGCCTTCGAAGACCCGTTTCTCGCCCGCTACGTGTCCGACGGCACGATCAAGATGCTCGCGTATCTCGTGCTGCTGCACGATCCGAAGCCGCATCCACTGCTGTGTGTCGAGGAACCCGAGAACCAGCTCTATCCATCGCTGCTGACCAACCTCGCCGAGGAGTTCCGTGAGTACTCCGTGCGCGGCGGCCAGGTCTTCGTGTCGACGCACTCACCGGACTTCCTCAACGCCGCCGAGCTGGCCGAGGTGTTCTGGCTGGTGAAGAAGGGCGGCTACACCTCGGTGATCCGCGCGGCCGAGGACAAGCAGCTCGCACGCTATGTCGCCGACGGCGACAAGCTCGGCTACCTCTGGAAGCAGGGGCTCTTCGAAGGCGCCGATCCGCAATGAGGACGCTGCTCTTCCTGTTGGAGGAGCCTTCCGCGCGAGATCTGCTGGAAGGGCTCCTCCCTCGGCTGCTGCACGGACGAGCCGTGTCGCGCTACCTGGTGTTCGAAGGCAAACAAGACCTCGAGCGCAACGTGCGGCGCAAGATCCTCGGGTGGCAGCAACCGGACACCCGGTTCGTGGTGCTGCGCGACCAGGACGCCGGTGATTGCCACGAAGTGAAGGCAGACCTCCTGCAGTTGGTGCCCCGTGAGCACCATGAAGCGACCGTCGTGCGCATCGCTTGCCGAGAGCTCGAGGCATGGGCGATCGGCGACTGGACAGCGGTTGCCACCGCCTTCGAACAGCCGAAGCTCGCCGAGCTCGACCGCAAGAGCCTCTACCGCACCCCGGATGCGCTGCACTCGCCGGTAGCCGAACTGCGCAAGCACGTGCCCACCTACCAGAAGCGCGACGGCGCCCGCCGACTCGGCCCATTGCTGGATCCTGCGCGCAACCGATCGAAGAGCTTCCAGGTCTTCTGTCGGACGATCGCAGCGCTCGCCGAGTGACCGCAGGTCAGTCGACCGGCTCGCGCAGCTTCTGCACGAAGCGCCGCAGCCCATACGCGATCGCACCGATCACCAGCAACGGGATCAGGAACCTCCCGGCGCCGCGCAGCCACGCCAGCACGAAGAACGCGACGACGACGCAGCCGAGGAACCAGCCGGCCGCCATGCGCTGCGCGTTCCGCAGGCGTTCGCCGCGCGGCTTGCTCAAGAGGCCTTCCGCCCGAACACCGGCTGCGACTTCGCGAAGCCTTCCCGCACGCCGTCTTCCCACGGCCAGCGCCCCTGCTTGTCCGGCCACACCAGCTGCACGACCGGCACCACTTCGCCGGCGTAGGCCCAGCCGATCTGCGGCACCATCGCCGCGTGCTGCGGCTGCGCCACGACGAAGAAGCGCGCCGGGTACCCGACGAGCAGGCCGTCGTGCTTGCTGTCGGGCAGGAACTTCCTGTCCTCCGATGCTTCGTCGGCGACGACGTTCAGCAGGTCCTCGGCGACCTCGTCTTCGAGCCCGAACACCAGGACCTCGGGCTGGCCGAAACTCTCCCACAGGCCGACGGTGTACGAGTACTCCGGCTGCTCGTCGGTCTCCGGCACGTGGACGACGTGCACTCCGTTCTCGGCGATGTCGGCGAGCAACCGCTGTTGCTCGGGCGTGTGGTCGGCAGCGGGCTCGCGCATCGATGCACTGTGCCGGGGCGCGATCGGCGCGGCAACGGCGCGCATCGGCGAGCCGACCACCTCACATGCGGAACACCGGCGCCTGGTAGTCCGGGATCGGCGCGTTCAGGCTCGCCGACAGCGCCAGCGCCAACGCACTCCGCGTCTGCCGCGGGTCGATGACGCCGTCGTCCCACAGGCGCGACGTCGCGTAGAGCGGGTGCCCTTCCGTCTCGTACTTCTCGAGGATCGGCGCGCGCATCTTCTGCTCTTCGTCCGCCGCCAGCTTCTGGCCCTTCTCCTCGAGCTGGTCCTTCTTCACCTGCACCAGCACGCCGGCGGCCTGCTCGCCGCCCATCACCGAGATGCGCGAGTTCGGCCAGGTGAACAGGAAGCGCGGCTGGTAGGCGCGGCCGCACATGCCGTAGTTGCCCGCACCGAACGAGCCGCCGATCAGCACGGTGATCTTCGGCACCTGTGCGGTGGCGACGGCCTGCACCATCTTGGCGCCGTCCTTGGCGATGCCGCCGGTCTCGTACTTCCGGCCGACCATGAAGCCGGTGATGTTCTGCAGGAACAGCAGCGGCACCTTGCGCTGGCTGCACAGCTCGACGAAGTGCGCCGCCTTCGTAGCACTCTCGGAGAACAGGATGCCGTTGTTGGCGACGATGCCGA
The DNA here is from genome assembly GCA_947455805.1 of Planctomycetota bacterium. Classification (GTDB taxonomy): domain Bacteria; phylum Planctomycetota; class UBA1135; order UBA1135; family UBA2386; genus UBA2386. Next base: position 1,199 of record CANGSN010000108.1, on the reverse strand, counting down.
CCGGGATGCCGTGGATGTGCGCGAAGCCGGTGACCAGCGTCGTGCCGTAGCGCGCCTTGAACTCGTGCAGGCGGCTGCCGTCGACGAGGCGCGCGATCACCTCGCGCACGTCGTACGGCGTGCGCGTGTCGCGCGGCAGCACGCCGAGCAGTTCCTCGGGGTCGTAGAGCGGTTCTTCGCTCGCCTGCAGCGCGATCTGGTCCGGCTTGCGCGTGTTGAGGTGGCCGACGATCGTGCGGCACATCTGCAGCGCGTGCGGCTCGTCCTCGGCGAAGTGGTCGGCGACGCCGGACAACCGCGTGTGCACGTCGGCGCCACCGAGGTCCTCGGCGGAGACGACCTCGCCGGTGGCGGCGCGCACCAGCGGCGGGCCACCGAGGAAGATCGTGCCGTTGCCCTTCACGATGATGCTCTCGTCGCTCATCGCCGGCACGTAGGCGCCGCCCGCGGTGCACGAGCCGAGCACGACGGCGACCTGCGGGATGCGCGCCGCGGACATGCGCGCCTGGTTGTAGAAGATGCGGCCGAAGTGGTCGCGGTCGGGGAACACGTCGGCCTGCAAGGGCAGGAACGCGCCGCCGCTGTCGACCAGGTAGACGCACGGCAGCCGGTTCTCGAGCGCCACTTCCTGCGCGCGCACGTGCTTCTTCACCGTCATCGGGAAGTAGGTGCCGCCCTTGACGGTGGCGTCGTTGGCGACGACCAGCACTTCGCGGCCCTGCACCATGCCGATGCCGGTGACGATGCCAGCGCTCGGCGCGTCGCCGCCGTAGAGGCCGTGCGCGGCCAGCGGCGACAGCTCGAGGAACGGCGAGCCCGGGTCGAGGATCGCGCTGATGCGCTCCCGTGGCAGCAGCTTGCCGCGCTTGTGGTGGCGCGCCACGGCGTCGGTGCCACCACCGAGCTTGGCGGCGGCGACGTGGGCGGCGATCTCGTCGATCGCCTTCAGGTGGTGCGCGCGGTTCTGGGCGAATTCGGGTGCTTGCGGGCTGAGCTGGCTGTGCAGGACGTCGGTCATGGGAAGAAGGGGCGGGAGGATAGGCGAACGACCCGCCGCCGTCGCCATGGGACCGGCATCCCCGCAGCCACCGCCACCGCGGCCGGTCGCGACGTCACTTGCCGGCTGGACGGCTCGCGGCCTCGCACTGCTTGCGCTGGTCGGCGAGTTCCTGCTGCAGGCGCTTCGCCATCGCCTCCTG
>CANGSN010000107.1 GCA_947455805.1 Planctomycetota bacterium | reverse complement strand
CGGCGAGCACGCCGCCCGGCACCAGCAGCCAGCGGCAGCGCCGCAGCGGCACCACCAGCACGGCGACCAACGCGCGGTCGCAGCCGGTCGCCGCCAGCACCGCGGCGAAGCCCATGGCCGCACAGATCGGCGCCACCATCGTCGCCACCATCGCGCGCGCGAACGTGTCGAAGACGACGAGCGGCTGGCCGGCGGCCAGCGCCATCGCCGCACCGCCGCCGAGCAGGGCGAGCCGCACGTCGACGCGGCGCACCAACGCCAGCACGACGGCGGCCAGCACCAGCACGACGACGGCGATCATCGCACCGTCCTGCTCGTCGCCGCAGCCTGCGTGCGCACGGGGATCAGAACGTCCACACGCATTGCGCGTACGCCGTCGTCACGTCGCGCCCCTGGTTGCCCGACGCGCGGTCCTGGAAACTGCCCTCGGCGAGATAGACGGCGGCAATGTCGAAGTTCACGCTCCTCGGCACGAAGTCCCAGCGGAAGCGCACTTCGTACTGCTGGCCGACGTTGTCGCCCGAACGGCCCGAACTGTCGCGCAGGCCCGCCGTCGTCCACGTGTCGCGCTCCGACGCGAGCCAGACGCCGCGCACGCCGAACGTCAGCTCCGTCGTGCTGCTCGTCTTCAGCACCACCTTGACCTCCGGCGAGTTGAGGTTGGCGCGGGCGACGGCGCCGAAGACGCCGGTCGGTCCGTAGTCCCAGCGCCGCGCGCCGAACAGCGTGTCGAAGCGGTTGTTCTCGCTGTCGTTCGGATCCTGGTCGCCGCTGGCGTAGTCCCACGACAGCTCGACCGTCGGCTGCCACGCCATGTCGGCGGTGTAGCCGAGTGCGAGGCGGGCATAGCCGGCGACGTGGTCGCGCAGCGGCTGGTTGGTCGCCGTGCTCGTCTTCGACTCGCCGACCTGGCCGATCAGTTCGATCTCGAAGTTGGTCAGGCCCTTCTTGCGCGGCTGGAACAACCGCACGCCAGGAGTCAGCAACTCGCGGCGGCGCGTGTTCGCCCCCCGCTCGTCGAGGCCGAGCACGTAGGTCTCGAGCGTCGTACGTTCGTCGAGCGACTTGCTGTAGAACACGCCGGCGAACTGCAGGTCGAGGTCCTGGTCGTCCTCCTCCCACTCGTTGTTGCGGATGCTGGCGAAGTCGTTCGGCCGCCGGTCGACCGGCAGCACCCAGAACGCGCGCAACGACTGGCCGTCGCCGGTCCACAGCCAATCGACGCCGGTGAAGGCGTTGATCGTGTTGCGGTATTGGTTGCGCGCCATCACGCGGCGGCCGCCGAGGTCGACGGTTTCGCGGCCGAGGCGCAGCCGGTGCTTGCCGCCGCCGAGCTCGCCGAGGCTGAGGTCGACGTAGGCCTGCAGAGCGTCGAACGTGTCGACCAGCGTGGTGTCGGCGAAGCCGGTCGCGTCGATGCCGTACTGGCGCGCGTCGAGGATCTCGAGCGCGCCGCTGATGCCGTCGCCCTTGGCCTCGAGCAGCACCAGGGTCTGCAGCGCGAGATCGTCCTCGGCGTCGCCGAAGCCCTGGCCCGGCGGGTTGTTGTTCGGGTTGCGGAAGCGGAACTGGTTGTCGAGGGTCTCGTAGCGCACGCGCTGCGAACCGCTGACCTTGAACCAGTCGTTCAGGCCGAGCGCAGGCGCCAGGCGCCAGGGCTTCGACTCGTCGGCCTTCGCTGCGGCCTTCGGCTCCGCCTTCTCGGCCTTGGCTTCGGGCTTCTGATCCGGGGCCGCGGCCGGCGGCGATGCCGGGGTCGACTGCGCCGCCAGCCAGCCGGCGAAGCACAACAGCGCGGCCGGTGCGAGCGACCGCGAGAAACACGAGGGCGTCATCGTGGGCGGCACCTTACAAGGAGCGAGCCATGGCACCGAGCTCGCAGCAACCGCCCTCGTTGTCACGTTCCTCCGACACCGCGTCCGCGACCGGGAACAACGGGCGCCGACCGTTCGCCGCCGCGCGGCTCGCCCTGCTCGTGCTGCTCGCCGCGTGTGCCAGCCCGCCGCCGCCGACCGTCGTGCACGCGTTCCGGCTGCTGCCCGGCAGCGACCTGCGCGGGAGCATCCAACGCTACGTCGACGAGCACGGCATCGCCGCCGGCTTCGTCGGCACGGCCGTCGGCAGCCTGACCGACTACACGCTGCGCTTCGCCGACCAGCCGGACGGCAGCCGCGGCAGCGGCCGCTTCGAGATCCTGGCGCTGGTCGGCACCGTGTCGCAGCACGGCAGCCACCTGCACCTGACCCTCGGCGACGGCAGCGGCCACGTGCTCGGCGGCCATCTGCTCGACGGCTGCAAGGTCTACACGACCGCCGAGGTGGTGCTGGTCGAGTCGACGCGCCACGTGTTCAAACGGGCGCAGGACGGCAGCACCCCGTGGGCCGAACTGCAGGTCGGCTACCGCCGCTGACCCAGCTGGCGAACGTGTTCCCCGGGCCGTGACCGGGACCGGATCGCAGCGGGACGCATCGCGGTGGCGACCATGGCAGAGGGCGGACGCACGCGCCTCGTTCCGGAACGCGCCGGGTCGCGCGACCGGTCTCGCCGCGGGCCGCTACGGACTTCACCCCAAGCACCTGCCCCAGTGCGGATGCGGTGCGTTCGTGTCGATGCAGCCAGCATGATCACGCACGCGACGAACGCGATCACCACGGCCCTCGATGCCGTGCACTTCGAGTTCCAGTTCGTGGCCCACGGCGTCGCGGTCGAATGCTGGGTCGACGAACGAGCCTTCGAGCGCTGGCGTCGCCTCGGCGACCATGACGGCACGATGGTGCAGTTCCGCAAGTTCGCGCGCGCCATCGCCACCGCCCACCTCAAGCGTCACGCCACGGCGCCCGGCGACCGCTGGCGCGTGCGCATCGACGAAGGCCAGGCCACCTGCCTGAAGCTGGGCAGCTGAAGGGGCTCGGTCAGAGCCACCGGCGGTGGCCATCGGCTGCGGAGCCCACCAGTCCCACCCAGGTCGGTGCGTGCAGGCTTCCTCCCAGCGTGGCATGCTGCGCCGCCCATGGCCGCCGAAGCCTCGCCTGCCGCAACCGACTACGACCGTCCGCGCACCACCTGCCCGCTTTGCGACGGCGGCCCGCTGGTGCGGCGGCTGATCGACTTCCGCGGCCACGGCATCGACCGCTGCCGCGGCTGCGGCGTCGAGTTCATGAACCCGCAGTACAGCGACGCGGCGCTGCAGCGGTTCTACGCCGGCTACATCAACCTGCATCCCGACGACGCCAAGGCGGCGACGTTCCGCAGTCGCCCGGCCACCCGCCTCGCGGGCAAACAGCGCGGCCTCGAGCTGCTGCACCAACACGCCACCGGCCGGCGCGTGCTGATGGTCGGCTGCGGCGACGGCCTCGAACTGCAGGTGGCGAAGGCGAACGGCTGGCAGCCGGAAGGCTACGACGTCGATCCGACGACCACCGCCGCGGTCGCCGAACGCGAGGGCGTGCCGGTGCACTGCGGCGACTTCCACCTGCTGCCGGGCCGCGTCGCGCCGTTCGACGCGCTTTGGCTCGACCAGGTGATCGAGCATCCGAAGGACCCGGGCCGCTACCTGGCGACCTGCCGCGCGCTGCTGCGGCCGGGCGGCGTGCTCTACCTCGGCATGCCGAACCTCGGCTCGCTGAGCAACCGCCTGAAGACGCTGGCCGACCGCTGCGGGCTGCGCCGCCGGGCCGGCCGGCACTTCAACACGCGCCACCACCTGACGTTCTTCCGGCCGTCGGTGCTGGTGCGCTACCTGCGCGAACGGCTCGGCATGGACGTGCTGCTGGTGCGCACGTCGCCGAAGCCGCAGCGGAACCCGCTGGTGGCGCTGCTCGGTCGCTGCGGGCCGCTGTTCGACAGCAGCTTCGTCGTCGTCGCGCGCCGCCGCTGAGAGCCCGAGAGAAAATCATGCTACGGGCTCTCAGAATCATGTTTGGCGGCTGCATTCGCAGCCGCGCAGAGGCTTCGAGAGGATTCTCTCTCAGCCTCTGACGCGACGCCGGCGGCCGCGATGGTCGACGGCCACCCGTCAACCGCCGGCGAGCTTGACCTTGTGCCCCGCCGCTTCGAGCCAGGCGACGACGCGGTCGCGGTGCTCGCCCTGCAACTCGATCGCGCCGTCCTTGGCGGTGCCGCCGGTGCCGCATCTGGCCTTCAGCTTCGCCGCCATCGCGACGAGCTCGGCGGCGTTGCACGGCAGGTCGAAGACCACGGTCAGCGGCTTGCCGTTGCGCACTTCGCGGCGCACGCGCACGAAGCCGTCGCCGGCCGGCCGCACGGCCGCGGCGATGGCGGCAGCACAGCGGCACTTCGCCTGCGACTTCTGGCAGCGCGGGCAGTCGCCGACGAGTGGGAAGCGCCCGGCCACGGCCTCACCGCCGCGACGGCGGCACGTTCTCGCGCAAGAGCCGCTGCAGCACGTCCGCGACCGGCAAGGCACCGAGTTCCTTGTTCTCGTCGCGCGAGCGCACCGCCAGTGCCTTCGCCTCCATCTCGCGCTCGCCGATGACGGCGAGGTACGGCAGGCGCAGGTTGCGCGCGTTGCGGATCTTGGCGCCGAGCTTGTCGTTGCTGGTGTCGACCACGACGCGCAGCCCGTGCTTCTTGAACTCCGCGGCGACCTCGTTGGCGAAGTCGGCGAAGCGCTCGTGCACGGTCAGCAGCGCGATCTGCTCGGGGGCGAGCCAGGTCGGGAAGGCGCCGCTGCAGTGCTCGATCAGCACACCGAGGAAGCGCTCGATGCTGCCGAGGACGGCGCGGTGCAGCATCACCGGCCGCACGCGTTCGTTGTTGGCGGCGACGTAGGCGAGGTCGAAGCGCTCCGGCAGGTTGAAGTCGACCTGCATGGTGCCGAGCTGCCAGCTGCGGCCGAGCGCGTCCTTCAGGTGGAACTCGATCTTCGGCCCGTAGAAGGCACCCTCGCCCGGCGCGATCTCGTAGGCGAGCTTGGCGCCGGTGACGCCCTGGACGAGCGCCTGTTCGGCCTTGTCCCAGACCTCGTCGCTGCCGAGGCGCTGGTCGGGGCGCGTGGCGATGACGACGCGCACCTCGGTGAAACCGAAGTCCTGGTAGACCGAGTAGACGAGCTTGATGAACTGCTCGATCTCGCCCTGCACCTGCTCCATCGCGCAGAAGATGTGCGCGTCGTCCTGCGAGAACGTGCGCACGCGGGTGAGGCCGGCGGTGACGCCCGAGCGCTCGTAGCGGTGCAGGCGGCCGAAGTCGGCCATGCGCAGCGGCAGGTCGCGGTAGCTCTTCAGGTCGAAGCCGAACACGAGGCAGTGCCCCGGGCAGTTCATCGGCTTGACGCCCCAGTGCAGGTGGTCCTGCACGACCTTGGCGAGGTGCTGCGGCGAACGATCGCTCTCCTTCGCCAGTGCCTCGCCGACCACCGCGACGTCGTCGGCGGTCGACGCGAAGAACATGTTCGGCGTGTAGGCCGGCAGGTGGCCCGAGGTCTCGAACAGCTTGCGGTCGAAGATCTGCGGCGTGACGACCTCGACGTAGTTCTGCGCCACGTACCAGTCGCGCATGTAGTCGACGAGCTGCTTGTAGACGAAGGCGCCGCGCGGCAGGAAGAACGGCGACGCCGGCGCCCACGGGTGGAAGTGGACGAGGTGCAGTTCCTTGCCGAGCTTGCGGTGGTCGCGCTGCTTGGCCTCCTCGAGCTGCTTCAGGTACTCCTTCAGCGCCTTCTCGTCCGCGAAGGCGGTGCCGTGGATGCGCTGCAGCTGCGGGTTGCGTTCGTCGCCGCGCCAGTAGGCGCCGGCGGTGCCGGTCAGCTGGAACACCTTCAGGAAGCGCGTCGACGGCACGTGCGGCCCTTCGCACAGGTCGATCCAGTCGCCGTGGCGGTAGATCGAGATCTCGGCGCCGGCGGCGAGCAGGCGCTCGAAGTGCTCGAGCTTGTAGGTCTCGCCCATGCGGGTCAGCAGGGCCCGCACCTCGGCCGGGTTCGGCACCTCGCGCACGAACGGGCTGTCCTTCTGCACGATCTCGGCCATCTTCTGCTCGATGGCGCGCAGGTCGTCGTCGCTGAACTGGCCACCCGGCCGGTCGTAGTCGTAGTAGAAGCCGTTGTCGGTCGCCGGACCGAACGCGACCTTGGTGCCCGGGAACAACCGCTGCACGGCGTCGGCCATGACGTGCGCCGAGCTGTGGCGGATCACCGGCAGCGCATCGGCGGACTTCGCCGCGACCGGCTGCAGTTCCGTCGTCCCCTCCGGCACCGGCGAATGCAGGTCGACGAGCTGCTTCTGCGGGCCGAGCTGGCCCGGCAGCAGCGCGTAGGCCGCGACGGTGTCGGCGGCCAGCTTGCCCGCCTGCTCGAGGCGGGAACGAACGGAGGGAGCGGAGGAAGCGGTCATGGATCGTTCGGAGTTCGGGCGAGAAAGCTAGCGACTCGCCACGTCGCGCGCCCGCGTGCTCCGCAGAACCTCCGCCGTCGATGCGCCTGCCGGCGCGTCACCGACGAACCTACCGCTGTCCGCTCACTGCTTCTTCGGCGCGAACTCTTCCGGCAGCGGGCCGGTGGTCGCCTTCAGGAAGGTCACGATCGACGCGATCTTCTCCGGCGTCAGCTGCTGGCCGAGCTGGACCTCGGCCATGTGCTTGACCGCCTCTTCGAGCGTCGCGATCGAGCCGTCGTGGTAGTACGGCGCGGTCTTCTCGCAGTTGACCAGCGTCGGCACCTTGAAGATGTGCTTGTCGGCCTCGCTCTTCGTCACCTGCATGCGCCCGGTGTCGGCGCCAGTGTAGGGCTTGGTCAGACCGAGCTTCTGGTACATTTGCCCACCGAGCAGGCGCGTCATGTGGCACGTGGTGCACATCGAGTCCATGAAGGTCTTCAGGCCGGCCAGCTCCTCGTTGGTCAGCGCCTTCTGGTTGCCGTCGAGGTACTCGTCCCACCGCGACTTGGTGACGAGCGTGCGCTCGAAGGCGCCGATCGCCAGCTTGAAGTTGGCGGCGGTCACCGGATCGGCGTCGGCCGGGAACGCCTTCTTGAAGCCGTCGACCAGCTCCGCCTTCTCCTTGATCTTGGCGACCAGCGCCGCCTCGTCGGCGAGCCCGTGCTCGACCGGGTTCACCACCGGCATCACCGATTGCTCCTCGACCGTCGCGGCGCGGCCGTCCCAGAACTGCGCGAACTGGCGCGCGGCGTTGTAGACGGTCGGCGTGTTGCGCTCGCCGTTCTTGCCGTCGCTGCCCGGCGACGTCGGCTTGTTGTCGACGCCGTAGGTGGCGAGGTCGTGGCACGACGCGCAGCTGAGGTTGCCGTTCTTCGACAGGTGCTTCTCGTGGTAGAGCGCCTTGCCGAGCGCGACCTTCTCCGGCGTGCTCGGGTTGTCGACCGCCGGCGCCGACGGATCGTTGCCGAACATCGTCTTCACCATCTGGTAGTCGATGCGCGGCCGCGGCGTCTTCTTCGCCGGGTCCTGGCCTTGTTCGCTTCCGACCGGCGCCTCGCTCGACGGCGCCGAGCCCGACGAAGCCACAGCCGATGCCACCGCGGCGACGGGCTGGTCGCCGCCCATGGAGAGCAGGGGGAACAGCGGCAGGGCGCCGCAGGACAACAGGATGGCGATCTTCATGAAGGTGCTGGTCCGCCGTGACCTCGGCGGGAAGGTGGACAATGTCCCAACGCGGCCGAGATTACGACCGGCTTTGGGTTCGAGCCAAGGTCGCGCCGGGATGCTGCGGGACCACCATGGCGCGCCGGTCGCCGCCGCCGCAAGCTGCCTGCCCATGCCGCGACTCGTCCTCGCCAGCACGTCCCCCTACCGCCGCCAGCTGCTCGAGCGCCTGCGGGTGCCGTTCGCCTGCGAAGCCCCCGGCGTCGACGAGGACGCGGTGAAGCGCAACACCCCGGAGCCGCTCGCGGTCGTGCGCGAACTGGCCAAGCAGAAGGCGCTGGCGGTGCAGAAGAAGCACCCCGACGCCATCGTGATCGGCGGCGACCAGGCGGCGACGCTCGACGGCGCCGTGCTCGACAAGCCGGGCACGGTGCCGAACGCCATCGCCCAGCTGCAGCGGCTGCAGGGCAAGGAGCACCAGCTGCTGACCGCAGTCGCGATCGCGCACCCGGGCGGCCTGGTCGAGTTCGTCGACGCGACGTTCCTGCGCATGCGGCCGCTGACCGCCGCCGAGATCGAACGCTACGTCGCCGCCGAGCCGCCGCTCGACTGCGCCGGCAGCTACAAGATCGAAGGCCTCGGCATCGCGCTGTTCGCGCACCTCCAGGGCGAGGACCAGACGGCGATCACCGGCCTGCCGCTGCTGCGGCTGTGCCAGGAGCTGCGCGCGCTCGGACTGGCGGTGCCGTGAGCGGCGGTGGTCACGGCTCGCCGCAGCAGACCTCGCCGCAGGCGAAGGCGCGCGCCAGCACTTCGCGGCCGTGGTTGCGCAGCATCGTGCCGAGCGAGTAGGTGACCCCCGCCGGCGCTTCGACGCCGATCGCCTCGAGCCCACTGTGCCGGGCCAGGAACACCGAGCGCGCCAGGTGGAAGCCGTTGGTCACCACCACCACCGAGCGCAGCCCGAACGCGTCGCGGCAGCGGCGCATGGTGTCGCGCGTGCGCAGGCCTTCGCCGTCGTCGACCAGCGCCGACGGCGGCACGCCGCGCTGTTCGAGCCAGCG
>CANGSN010000106.1 GCA_947455805.1 Planctomycetota bacterium | reverse complement strand
GTATTCAAGTCTTCCATCTCTCGGCCCAGGAGGAGAGGCCCCTTCGAGCGGCGCTCTCGCCAGATCTCCTTGCGGGCAACCACTGCCACCCATCGGAATGGATGGTCGACGACCTTGCCGCCGAGCAAGCGGGACAGAAGTCGGAACAGCACACGGCCAGCGACTGCTTCCTGGGAGGACGTGGGCAACCGGGATCGAGCCAGCAGGGAGCGCAATGCATCCTCCGCGGCAAACCAATACTGCCACGCCTGCGACCTTCCGCTCGGATCATGCTCGGGCTTCTCCATTCAATTCGCCTCCGACGAATGAGAGCCTACCGCGTAGCCTGCGGTGTTGCATGGGCCGCAGAGGCGTGCCAGTTCGAGTTTCGGCGGCTTTCCAAGGTCGACCGATTCCCTGCTCGCCGCCAACTCTGCACCCCGGCTGAACCCCGTCGAGGGGCGGAGCTGGTTTGCCTTAAGGCCGCTGCGTACGGCGGCGTCGACCCAACCGTCAGCGACACACGCTCCCGAGCCGGCCGCAGGCGCATGGCCGCCGCCGGTGCAGTCGCTAGGATCCGCGCCCCTCTCGTCGCCGGGCTCGCCGGCGCGCTCCTGGCCGATCTCCGCGTGAAGAAGCCCACTGCCGTCCTGCTCTGTCCCGGTCGCGGTTCCTACACCAAGGACGAACTCGGCTTCCTCGGCCGCACCGTGCGCCCGGGCCCTGTCGCGAACGCACTCGACGCGTGCGACGAGTGGCGCCGTTCGCAGGGGCGGCCGACGCTGCGCGAGATCGACGGCGCCGAGAAGTTCCGGCCGGGGCTGCACCTCGACGGCGAGAACGCGGCGGAGCTGATCTACTTCGGCACGATGGCGCACGCCGAGCAGCTGTGCTCTCGCTACGACATCGTCGCGGTCGCCGGCAACTCGCTCGGTTGGTACACCGCGCTACCGGCCAGCGGCGCGCTCGATCCGACCAACGGCTGGCGCCTCGTGGCGACGATGGCGGCGCTGCAGAAGCAGGTCGCCGGCGGCCAGGTGCTGATGACCAACGTCGGCGAGGACTGGCGGCTCGAACTCGAACTGCGCGTCGCCACCGAGGCGGTCGTGCAGGCGCTGCGCGATCGCGGCGACGAGACGTTCTGCGACTTCAGCATCCACCTCGGCGGGCACGAAGTGCTGGCCGGCACCGAGGCGGCGGTGACGGCGCTGCTGACGCACCTGCCGAAGGTGAAGGTCGGCGAACGCGAGTTCCCGTTCCGCCTCGCCGGCCACGGCCCGTTCCACACCAGGCTGTGCGCGTCGACGTCGCAGCAGGCGGCGGCGATGCTGGCGGACCTGCCGGTGCAGATGCCGAAGTGCCACCTGATCGACGGCTTCGGCAACGTGCACTCGCCGTGGTCGGCCGATCCGGCGGAGCTGCTGGACTACACGACGCACGCGCAGGTGCTGGAGACGTTCGACTTCACCGCCTGCGTGCGCACGGCGATGCGCGAGTTCCAGCCCGATGTGCTGCTGTGTGCTGGCCCCGGCTCGTCGCTGCGGGCGCCGGTCGGCCACACGGTCCTCGCCGAAGGTTGGCGGGGCCTTGGCGACAAGCAGGCGTTGTTCGCTTCCGGCCGCATCGCCACCGACTGAACTGGCCGCGGCGCCATCGCGCCCGGCCATGGCATGGCGCGGATCTCACCGGGGGACCGGCGCCAATTCGCGCGCCCACCAACGCCGAACGGCGACTAGGCTGCTCGCCCTCGTCTCACCATGACCGACCTCCAGAACCAGCGCGTGTCGCGCGGCGTGTTCCTCGGCATCGCCGTGCTGTCGGCGTCGCTGCTCGCCTTCCAGGTGCTGTTGACGCGCATCTGCGCACTGCGCCTCGCCTTCCACTTCAGCTTCCTGATCATCAGCAACAGCCTGCTCGGCATCGGCGCGTCGGGCACGATCCTCACGCTGCTGGAGGCGCGCTGGCGCAAGGACCCGGCGAAGTGGATCTGGGGCTTCACCATCGCCTACGTCGTCAGCCTGCTGGCGACGTGGTGGTTCGCGCGCGCGATGCCGGTGCCGGAGCAGATCACGTTCGGACTCGGCGACGGCGAGCTCGGCCAGTTCCTGCTGTTCGCGGTGTTCAACCTCGGCCTCGCCGTGCCGTTCTTCTTCGGCGGCGGCGCCGTCGGCCTCATCCTGTCCGCCTACTCGCACCGGGTGAACGCGCTCTACGCCAGCGACCTGCTCGGCGCCGGCGTCGGGTGCCTGTTGTGCCCGTTCCTGCTGTGGGAAGTCGGCGCCGGCGGTTGCCTGTGCGCCGTCGGCATCCTCGGCGCCCTGACCATCGCGATGGTCGCGCCGGAGGGCCGCAAGACGCTGTCGCTCGGCCTCGCGGCGGTGCTGGCGGTCGGCCTCGGTGCCTGGCTGCCGACGTTCGACGCGCAGTTCCCGGTGCCGGGCAAGAAGTTCCTGCAGATCACGCAGAAGCAGGGCCTCGACCTCGACGGCCCGCACGAATACTCGCGCTGGAGCGCCAACAGCCGCATCGACGTCATCAAGAGCCCGTTGCCGCACTGGCTGGCCTACGGCATCGGCAGAAAGGACATGCCGTTCGCGCTCGATCCGGCGAACGCGCAGAAGCTCGGCGCGCAGAAGTGGATCATGCAGGACGGCGACGCCGGCACGTTCGTCACCGACTACACGCACAGCGAACTCGGCCGCGACTACCTGCAGCGCACCCTGTACGCGCTGTCGGCGCTGGTGAAGAAGGACAGCTCGCCGAAGGTGTTCGTGATCGGCGTCGGCGGCGCTCCCGACGTGTGGGCGCACCTGCTCACCGGCGCGTCGAAGGTGAAGGGCATCGAACTGAACCGCGGCGTGCTCGAGGCGCACCACACGATCGCGCGCGAGTTCTCGAAGGGCCTGCTCGACGACCCGCGCGTCGAGCTGGTCGTCGACGAGGGCCGTTCGGCGTTGATGCGCGACCCCGAGCGCTACGACATCGTGCAGATGACCGGCATCGACACCTGGACGTCGCTGGCGTCCGGCGCCTACGTGCTGGCCGAGAACTACCTGTACACGGTCGAAGCCGTGACGCAGATGTACGAGCACCTGGCCGAGGGCGGCCTGCTGCAGATCACGCGCATGGGCGCCAACATGGAGAAGCTGCGCCTGCTGGCGAACGTCGACCAGGCGTTCGCCAACATGGGCGTGAAGGGCTTCGAGAACGCGGTGGCGGTGATCTCGGCGCCGGTCGACGGCCTGACCACCGTGCTGGTGAAGCGCGGCGCGTTCGCCGAGGACGAGGTGAAGCGCCTCGAGGACTTCCTCGCGCGCACCGGCCACGAAGCGTCCTACCTGCCGCTGCGCCGGCGCGACGGCAACATCGTCGAACGCTTCGTGCGCGAGCAGGACAAGGCGAAGTTCATCCGCGACTTCCCGCGACGCATCACGCCGACGACCGACGACCAGCCGTACTTCTTCAACTTCACGCGCTGGGACACGCCGACCGAGGAAGCGAAGAAGCTGCTGGCCGAGGCGACCGAGGTGTCGCAGGGCAACCCGTTGTTCCTGTGGGGGCAGCTCGGCTTCTCGACGATCGTAGCACTGCTGCTGATCGTGGTGCCGCTGCTCGGTCGCCGCCGCAGCGGCGACGCCGGCCGCCGCCATCCGTTCCGCTTCTTCGTGTTCTTCAGCGGCATCGGCACCGGCTTCATCTTCATCGAGATCGCGATGATCCAGAAGCTGACGCTGCTGCTGGGACAGCCGCTCTACTCGATCGTGGTGACGCTGCTGGCGATCCTGGTGTTCACCGGCGTCGGCAGCCTCGTCTCCGAGCGCTGGCTCGCCGGCGGCGGCAACCGCGCGCGCCTGATCCCGCTCGGCATCGGCATGGCCGTGGTGGCCAGCATGCTGCTGGCGCCGACGCTGGTCGACGCGGCGATCGGCAGCGGCTTCGCGGTGCGCGCCGCGGTGGCGACCTTGCTGATCGCGCCGACGGCGCTGCTGCTGGGCATGCCGTTCGCGCACGGCATCGGTGTGTTGCGCAAGGTCGACCCGTCGTTCGTGCCGTGGGCCTGGGCGGTCAACGGCTCGTCGACCGTCGTCGGCTCGGTCGTCACCGTGATCGTGTCGATGAACTTCGGCTTCAATGCCGTGCTGCTGGTCGCGGTCGGCATCTACGTCGCCGCGTTCGCCGCGATCGACCGCTTGTCGCGGTGACGCCGGTCGCGCTGATCGCGCTACGCGGTCGGCAGCACCGCGGTCACGGCAGCACGACGGTGCTGACGGCCGAGCCGAGCCACATCGGCTGCGTCGCCGTGGTGCCGAACGCCTGCACGGCGAGCTCGACGCCGACGAGCTGCGGGTCGAACGCCACCGCGACGTCGAAGTCGAGGCGACGTTCGGCGCCGACGACGCCGATCGCACCGACGAACGCGGTGAACGGGTCGACGCGCAGGTCGCCGAACGGCGTCGGCACCGGCGGGATCGAGCCGCCGGAGAGAACCGCCACACCGAGCCCGGGCTCGACGCCGATCGAGTAGCGGGTCGTGGCGCCGATCTGCAGCGGCCGCGAGGCCCAGGCCTCGGCCAGGCCGAACTGCTGCGACAGCGAGACCAGCTGCGGATTGGTCTGCGCCGCGTCGCCGATGCACTGTTCGAGGCCGTCGTTGCGCGTGCCGAGGGCGTGGCCGAGGAAGCCCGAGCTCACCTGCAGCGCGCTGAGGAACGACGGGTCGTTGGCGCCGACCTGGAGGCCAGCCACCTCGAGGTGGCCGCAGCTCGCATCGAAGCGGTAGAAGAACTTGAGGCCCTGAGGCACGCCGAGGGTCGTGAACAACGGCGCCGCGTGCAACGCAGGGGGCGTGATCACGTCGCCGTCACCCGCCACGATGCCGAACGGCGTCAGCACCGAAGCGGCGATCGGACCGACGACCTGCGTCGGATCGAAGGGCGCCAGCGCCAGGCCGGCGCGGTAGCCGGGATTGGTCGCGAGGACCAACGCCGTGACCCCGCCGCCCATCGAGTGGCCGGCGAGCATCATCCGGCCGACGTCGAACAACCCGTCGGTCAGCGTGCCGGTCGCCATGTTGGCGATCTGGATCGCCTGGCGGACCGCGATAGCGTCGTCGCGCAGCAGGGCGAAGTCGAACCGCGCCGTGTCGAGTGCGACGACCGCGTAGCCCTGTTCGGACCACGCCGCCGCCAGCTGGTTGTAGTCACTGCCGATCTGCCCGTAGCCGTGCAGGAACACCACGGTCGGCCAACCCGAAGGCGACGGCAGCGGCGGCGTGTCGAAGCCGGCGACCGTGGCTGGGTAGTGGATGCGCGCGAACAAGGTCGCGGAGCCGATGGCGGTCGGGTTCGGCCATGCCAGGTCGTGCCTGCCGACCGGGATCAGGGCCTGGGCGGCTGCATTCGCCGCGACGAAGGCGGCTGCGGCGAGCAGAGACGAGAACCTGGCCATGCGCGAGGCGAAGAGCATAGCCAGCAGTGTCAGAATGCAAGTGAGGCCCCCTGACGGCGCCCGGTGAAGAGCCCACGATCTCCGCGAAATGCGGCGCGCCGCGCGAGGTCGTCCGCGCACTCACCGACCGGAGACGCCGGTGGCATCGGGTGCTCCGCCCCGACCACGCAGCAACTCCTCCAGTCGTTGGCCCTGCATGGTCGCTTCGCCAGTGCGGCCGGCCGCCTCGGAACGGAACAGGCCCTCGCGCAGCAGCGCCACCGCGGTGTCGAGCTCGCCGAGTTCGCGGGCCATCCACGCGAGGTTGGTCATGCTGACCGAGACGACGAAGTGCTCGCGTGGCAAGAGCCGTGTCGCGCGATCGACCGCTGTGCGCAATCAAAAGTGATGGCTGCGAAGCGACGATCATGCGGGTCCAGGCGACGGAAAGACGACGACGGTGCCCAGCCGACGACGATGCCGACGCGCCGCGGTGTCTCAGCCGACGCCGTAGCGCTCGCGCAGCACGGCGAGGTGGTGCAGTTCGTGGCCGGCGGTGATCCACGGCAGCGACCGCACGGCGAGCGGCTTGCCGTTGGCGGTGCCGCGGCGCGTCCACGCCACCGCGTCGAGGCCCCGGAAGAACAGGATCGTCGCCACGCGCACCGCCGCGTACTCGGCGATGACGTCGGCGAGCAGCCGGCCGTCGCTGCCGTCGTGCGCGGCGTAGTCGTTCTCGTCGAAGGTCGGCAGGTTCTGCACGTCGCCGCGGGCGATGCACATCGCGCGGTAGACGAACAGCCGCTCGCCGTCGACGACGTGCTGCAGCAGGCGCTTCACCGTCCACTTGCCGTCCTGGTAGGCGAACGCGCCCTTGGCTTCGCCGATGCCGGCGAGCAGCGTGCAGGTGGCGCGGCCCTGCCGTTCGAGGTGCGCCAGCACGTCGCCGTCGGGCACACGATCGACGTAGGACTGGAAGAACGATGCGTGGTCGCTGGGGTCGGGGCGCTGCATGCCGCCAGCGAACGCGTTCGCCTGCGGCAGCACAAGCCACCGCTCGGCGAGGAGCGGCGGTGCGCGCCGGCGGGCTTGGGCTAGCATGTTCGCCCCCGTGCTCCGCCCCCAACGACGCCCCGCCGGCGACTCCGTGCCCCACTGCCGCCACTTCGGCACCTGCGGCGGCTGCTCGCTGCTCGACCAGCCGATCGCCTGGCAGCTGCGCGACAAGGTCGCCGCCTGCGAACGCCTGCTGGCGCCGTTCCTCGGCGACGTGCGCATCGCCTGCGACGAACCGGAGCGCCCGCCGGTGCACCACCGCACGCGGCTGCTGTATCCCGTGCGCGTCGGCAGGGACAAGCAGCCGATCGTCGGCATCTACGAGTTCCACAGCCACCACGTCGTGCGCATCGACGAGTGCAAGACGCAGGACCGCTGGCTGACGCACCTCGGCCGCGCGATGGAGGACGTGATCCGCGAACAGCGGCTGCAGCCCTTCGTGCCGTCACGCGGCAACGGCAGCGTGAAGGCGATCTGGGCGCGGCTCGCCGCCGGCAGCGGCGAGGTGTGCGCCGGCATCGTCACGCGGCCCGGCGCGTTCGCCGAAGGTCCGGCGTTCGCCTCAGCCGTGGTGGCCGCGGCGGCAGGATTGCCGCAGGATCGGCATGCAAGACGACTGGTCGGCGTGGTGCACAGCATCAGCGACCGCGACGACGAGTTCCTGCTCGGCGACCGCCACCTGCCGCTGCGCGGCCGCGACCACGTCGTCGACCGCCGCGACGGGCTGGAGTTCCGCGTCAGCGCCGGCAGCTTCTACCAGGTGCACGCAGGCGCCCATGCGCTGCTGTATCGCCCGGCGATCGCGATGTGCGGCGCCGTCGCCGGCAAGCACGTCGTCGACGGCTACGGCGGCGTCGGCGGCTTCGGCCTGCGCTTCGCGAAGGCGGGGGCGGCGCAGGTGACGATCGTCGAGGACAACGTCGCCGCGTGCCGCGACGCGCGCCACAACGCCGAACGCAACCAGCTGGCGAACGTGCGGGTCGTCGAGGCGCCGTTCCCGGGCGCCGAGCTGCCGAAGGACGTCGACTGCATGGTCGTCGATCCGCCGCGCGCCGGCCTGCACGACGCCGGCATCGCGCGCGTTTTGGCGGCGCGCCCGCAGCAATTGCTCTACGTCGCCTGCGCCGCCGAGTCGCTGGCGCGCGATCTGGTCGCGCTGCAGGCCGCGTACCGCGTCACCGCGGTGCGTGTGTGCGACCTGTTCCCACACACCGAACACGTCGAGCTCGTGGCGTTGTTGCAGCGCCGCTGACGCGGCGCAGCGCAAACATGTCCGATGTCGTCCGGTCGAGGGATCGGTGGCACCGCGCGTTCGCCGGACCATCCCCTTCGCCTCAGAACGGGCACCTCCCCGCGGAGCTAGCATTTCGCTAGGCTGCGCCCTCCCCTGCCTTCCTGCCCACGTGTCCCTGCGACCGATGCGGATCACCACGACCTCCCTGACTCTTTGGAGTGCTGCCTCCCTGGCACTCCTTCTCGCCAACACGCCGTCGTTCTTCGCGCTGACGACCGACGTGCAACAACCGGGTACGCAGCCCTTCCAAGCGACACTGCTCGGCGGCGTCTCGACCTGCGAAGGCTGCCACGGCTACTACGACCAGAACGTCGAGCCAGGTGAAAACTGGCAAGGCAGCATGATGGCACAGGCCGGCCGCGATCCGGTGTTCTGGGCCGCGCTGGCGATCGCCGATTCCGACTTCCCAGGTGCTGGCAACTACTGCATCCGCTGCCACTCGCCGCGCGGCTGGCACGAAGGCCGCGCCGCGACGACCGACGGTTCGCAGCTGCTGCCGAACGTCGACCAAAACGGCATCGAGTGCGGCATCTGCCACAACATGGTCAACCCGAACGGGCTCGAGCATCCGGGCCAGCAGTTCGCGCCGTACGTAGCGAACAGCGGTGGCCCGAACCCAGAGGCTTTCCACGGCAGCGGCATGCAGGTGCTCGCCGGCAACAACGTGCGCTACGGCCCCTACGCGCAGACGACCGCCGGCCACCCGTTCGCGCAGTCGCTGTTCCACCGTTCATCGGAGATGTGCGGCACCTGCCACGAGGTGAGCAACCCGGTGACCGGCGACCTCGCCGCCAACAACGGCGCGATCACGCCGCTCCAGCCCGGCCAGTTCAGCGGTGTGTCGAACGGTCCGGTCGCCAACAAGGCGGCCTTCGTCAACCCGCCCTACAAGTACGGCATCGTCGAGCGCACCTACAG
>CANGSN010000105.1 GCA_947455805.1 Planctomycetota bacterium | reverse complement strand
GGCCAGCAGCGTCGTGCCAGGCTGCACGAACACGCTCTTGCCGGCCGCGGCGAACTGCACCTCGACGAGGTCCATGCCCCGTGCATACCCGGGCCCGGGGCGCGATCAAGCGCGCGGCCGACCGCGGCTCACTTGCCGCCGGCCTTCTCCTTGGCCTTCGCCTCGTACTCCTTCAGCGTGCCTTCGAACTCGGCCTTCGCGTCGGCGGCCTCCTCCGGGACCAGCTTCACCGCTTCCTTCTGCACGGCGATCGCCTGCTCCCACTCGCCCTTGCACGCATGCACGCGGGCCAGCGTGTCGAGGATCGACGGATCCTTGCGCTCGCTGAACTCGACCGCCTTCGCCGCCGCCTTCATCGCGAAGTCGAGGTTCGGCTTCTTGCAGTCGCCCTTCGGATCGACGATCGGCCACGCGAGCCCGTTCAGCGTCATCGGGTTCTTGGCCGCGACCGCGCGCGCGAACACGCGCTCACCCACCGGCCACGCCAGCGTCGGGTCGTCGGCGGAGATCAGGAAGCCGAACATGTTCTCCTCGACCATCTCGGTGAGGAACGGGTAGTCCTTGCACAGCGCCTCGCACTCCTCGATCCCCTTGCTCGGCTTGATCGCCGCGGCGAAGTAGACGCGCTTCATTCGCTTCTCGATCGACTCCGGCCGCTCGGCCAGAGCCTTCACGTCGACCTTGCCGGCGAGCACGTCGGGCAGGATCGCGTCGAGCCACATCGGGTGGCCGATCCAGGCGACGGTGCCGGTCTTGTCGACGACGAAGCAGCACGGAATGCCGTCCTGGCCGGCGGCCTCGAACCACGCCTTCTGCGTCTTGCCGGCGTCGTCCCAGGCAACCGTGTAGGCCATCGTGTCGCCCTTGTCCTTGACCATCGCCTCGACGTCCGCGAGCGAGTTGCTCTCGTCCTCGCTGGTGACGCCGATCACGGTGACCGCGCCCTTGTGCTGCTTCTGCACCTCGCTCAGGTGCGGCATGCCGGCGATGCACGGGCCGCACCACGTCGCCCAGAACTCGACCACGTAGACGTGGTCCTTCTTCAGTTCGGTGACGGCGTCGCCCTTGACCCACTTGGCGATCGCCAGCGCGGGTGCCGGCTTGCCGGCGACGAGTTCCTGTGCCCACAGGGACGTGGACAACGGGGCGAGGGACAGCGCTGCGAGCAGCGCGAACGACGGCGAGACGGGACGCATGCGTGGCTCTCCTTGGTGGGGACGGGGGAGCATTCTGCGGCGGCGCTCGCGACGGGCAAGCGGAGGCAAGCTTTCCCACCCACCGGTGGCGCCGACCCGGCGACGGCAGCAACATGCCCGCCCCATGCAGCTCGAAACGATCGACTGGATCCTGATCGTCGGCTACTTCGCCTTGAGCCTCGGCATCGGCCTGTGGTTCAAGAACCGCGCCGGCGAGAGCTACGTCGAGTACTTCGCTTCGGGCCGCAGCCTGCCGTGGTGGATCGCCGGCACCTCGATGGTCGCGACCACGTTCGCCGCCGACACGCCGCTCGCCGTCACCGGCCTGATCGCCAAGAACGGCCTCGCCGGCAACTGGTTCTGGTGGGCCTGGGCGTTCGGCGGGATGTTGACGGTGTTCGTGTTCGCCAAGCTGTGGCGCCGCGCCGAGGTGCTGACCGACGTCGAACTGATCGAGCAGCGCTACGCCGGTGCGCCGGCCGCGGCGCTGCGCGGCTTCCGCGCCTTCTACATCGCCGTGGTGATGAACTCGATCATCATCGGCTGGGTGACGAAGGCGATGGCGACGGTGCTGAAGCAGACGGTGCTCTACGACCAGAGCGTGGTCGCGGGCGCGGCCAGCACCGGCACCGGCACCGACTTCTGGCTGGTCGCGATCATGCTCGCGATCACCGGCGCCTACTCGGTGCTGAGCGGCATGTGGGGCGT
This sequence comes from Planctomycetota bacterium, assembly GCA_947455805.1. Taxonomy (GTDB): domain Bacteria; phylum Planctomycetota; class UBA1135; order UBA1135; family UBA2386; genus UBA2386. Next base: position 6,813 of record CANGSN010000105.1, on the reverse strand, counting down.
CGCCATCACCGACGTCGTGCAGTTCGTGCTGGCGATGGTCGGCTGCACCGCACTCGCGTTCGTCGCCGTGAACCACGTCGGCGGCATCGACGCGCTGGCGACCAAGGCCGCGGCGGCATTCCCCGGCGACGGCGACCCGCTCGCGTTCGTGCCCGACTTCTCGGCCAGCGGCGGCGAACTGACGATCGGCGTGTTCGCGGTGCTGGTGCTGACGCAATGGTGGGCGACGTGGTACCCGGGGGCCGAACCCGGCGGCGGCGGCTACATCGTGCAGCGCATGGCGTCGTGCCGCGACGAAGGCCACGCGGTGAAGGCGACGCTGCTGTTCCAGCTCGCCCACTACTGCCTCCGGCCGTGGCCGTGGATCCTGGTCGCGTTCGCCGCGATCGTCATGCACCCCGACCTGCTGACCAGCAAGGACCCCGGCGCTGGCTTCCCGCAGGTGATCCGCGAACTCGCCCCCGCCGGCCTGCGCGGCCTGATGCTGGTGACGTTCGCCGCCGCGTTCATGTCGACGATCAGCACGCAGATGAACTGGGGCGCCAGCTACCTGGTCAACGACCTCTACAAGCGCTTCGTCGCCCCGAACGCCACCGATCGCCAGCTGATGGCGATGTCGCGGCTGGCGTCGTTCGTCGTGCTGCTGCTCGGCGGCTTCGTCGCCTGGCTGATGGTCACCCAGGACATCTCGGTCGACACCGCGTGGGCGTTCCTCGCCGCACTCGGCGCCGGCGTCGGGGGCGTGTTCCTGCTGCGCTGGTTCTGGTGGCGCATCAACGTCTGGAGCGAACTGGTGGCGATGTTCGGCTCGCTGCTCGTCTTCGCGGCGGTCTGGGCCTGGCAGCAGTCGATCGAAGACGAGGCGGCGCGCATGCGCGGCGAGTATCAGAGCGTGCTGGTCGCCACCGGCTCGCTGGGGCTGTGGCTCGCCGCGACGCTGCTGACCCGGCCGGAGCCGCGCGACCACCTCGTCGCCTTCTACCGCCGCATCCGCCCGGACGGCCCGGGCTGGCGACCGATCGCCGCCCTCGCCCCGGACGTGCGCCCGGACGGCGACCTCGGCCGCGGCCTGCTGTGCGCAGTGCTCGGTACCACCGTCGTCTGGCTGACCCTGCCCGGCCTCGGCGGCCTGATCTTCGGCAACTGGGGCACCGCCGCCGGCTGTCTCGGCGGCGCCACCGTCGCCGGCTTCGTGCTGCTGCGCCTCGCGCAACGTCCCACTGCACCGAGCACCAACGCGCGCTAGGATCCTCAGCTCCACTCCTCGCGGCATGAACAACCACGGCGACACCGACTTCAGCCACACGGTCTATTCCGTGCCGAGCAAGAAGCCCGGCACGGGCAGCCTGCACCGCCTGCCAGTGCTGGTCGTGATGCGCGGCAGCCAGCCCGGCCGGCGCTACCTCCTGAACGAGAGCGGCCTCGTGCTCGGCCGCCGTCCCGACCGCGCGCAGCTGGTGGTGCCCGGCGACGCGCAGATCTCGAGCATGCACTGCCGCTTCGAACGCGGCCCGCAGGCCGAAGCGTGGCAGGTCGTCGACCTCGGCTCGACCAACGGCACGGTCGTGGGCACCAACCGCGTCGCCACGCAGCCGCTGGTCGACGGCGACCGCCTCCTGGTCGGCGAGACGCTGCTGAAGTTCACCTACCACGACGAGATCGAAGAAGAGTTCCACCAGGCGGTGGACCACCTGATGAACATCGACGACCTGACCGGCCTGCCGGTGCAGCGCGTGTTCCAGGTGCGCTTCCAGGAGGCGCTCGCCCTCTGCACGCGCCAGCAGCGCCCGATGGTCGTCTACATGATGGACATGGACGGGCTGAAGCGCATGAACGACAGCCACGGCCACCTGGTCGGCGCCAACGCGATCGCCACCGTCGGCCGCCGCCTCGGCGCGATCATCCACGAGCACAAGGGCGTGGTCAGCCGCTTCGGCGGCGACGAGTTCTCGGCCTTCGTGCCGAACGCGGACCGCGAGCAGGCGCTGGCGATCGGCGAACAGATGCGCGCGTGTGTCATCGGCGAGCCGATCACGCGCGAGGCGGTGACGGTCAACCCGTCGATCTCGATCGGGCTGGCGCTGCACCCGCTGCACGGCGTGCTGATGGAGCAGCTGACGCGCCACGCCGACGAAGCGCTCTACCGCGCCAAGGCCGCGGGGCGCAATCGCGTCAGCGAGTAGGCGGGTCAGCGAGCCGGCACATCAGCGAACAGGAGCGCGCGCGCCGTTCACAGGAACAGGCGGTGCTGGCGGAAGCGCGCTTCGATGCCGCTCTCGCTGTCGACGCTGCGCGGCCGCAGGTCGCCGCACAACTGCAGCAGGCGATCGACGAGCCGCTGCACGGCGCGCGACGTCGGCGCCTCCGGATCGGTCGCGACCAGCGGCAACTGCCCGAGCCGCTGCTGCATCACCGCGTCGTCGTCCGGCACTTCGCCGAGGTAGTGCAGCTGCACGCCGACGTGCTGGCGCGCGACCTCGGTCAGGCGCTGGAACGCGAGCTCGCCGCGCCCGGGCTGGCTGACGCGATTGACGACGACCAGGAAGCGCGCGCGCTCGTTCAGCTGCGCCACGACCTTGACCACGGCGTAGGCGTCGACCAACGCTGCGATCTCGGGCTGGGTGACGAGCACGATCCAGTCGGCGCCGAGCATGGTCAGCACCGTCGCCGGCGCGATGCCGGCACCGAGGTCGAGCAGCAGCACCTCCTCGCGCGCGGCGAGGCCGCCGAGTTCCTTGGCGAACGCGATCAGGTCCTTGTCGCTGGGGTTCGCCATGCGGCGCACACCCGATGCGCCGGGCAGGAGCCGCGGGCCGCACGGCGAGGTGACCAGCACCTGGTCGACGGTGGCCTGGTGCGCGAGCAGCTGCTGCAGCGTCAGCGTCGGCTTGACGCCGAGCAGCAGGTGGTCGGCGGCGAGGCCGAAGTCGCAGTCGACGAGCACGCTGCGGCGCTGGCGGTGCAGCAGCACGGCGAGCGAGGTGGCGAGGAACGACTTGCCGGTGCCGCCCTTGCCGCTGGCGATCGCGATCGAGATCGCTTCCTGCCGCGCGACCGGCGTGCCGCGCAGGCCATCGAACAGCCGCCCGAACAGACCCTTGCCGCGCGGGCCGAGGGCGCCCTTCGGGTCGGGTTGTCGTTGTTGGGCGGAACCGTCCATGGCGTGCGTTCGCGACCGTGTGGCGCAGGGCGCGAACCTGGCGCCCCTACGCAGTGTCGCAGACGCGCAGGCGGGAACGGAGCGCATTTTCCGCAACTAGCCAAAGGGCGGCAGCGCCAACCCGCGACAGCCGACAACAGTTCGCCACCAAGCTGAGCATGCGCACGCGGAGGCGAACGCATCAGATCTTGGCGAGCTCGGCCCGGATCGAGGCCCGGCCACTAACCGCCATGAGGCCGGTAGCAGCTCGTGCAAAGGTAGTTGATGCTTCCCTCTGCAAGGTTCGAGCAGTCTGCAGGGTTGGCGTTGACGTAGACCTTGATCTGGTAGTCGGTGCCACACATGAGCTCGTCGCCGTCCAACTTGATCTCGATCGAGTCTCCACTTCCCACTGCCGTCGTGCCGGGGCTGCATCCGCCGTTGACCCGGGTGCGCACGTACACCCTTGTGGGGCAGCCACCTGCTCCAGTGTTGGTGATCGTGAAGGATCCCTGGAGCACGCAGCCCGTCAGCTGCTTGCAGGTCGTTGGGTTACAGGTTCCAGTTGATGCTGATCCCGGATTATCTTCGGTGATCGAGATGCAGGGGCTGGTTGTCACGGGCGCTGCGTAGCTTCCCACGCACCCCGTGCAGTCCGGATCAGTTGCAGTGCTCGGCAGGATCGGGAACAGAGACAGTGACACGAGCGCAATCAGGGTTTTCATCGATCTTTCTCCTCGACAGAAGTGCTTGATGGAATCGGAACCGAATCTTGGTTGGTGAACTGTGCAAAGAAGCGTCTGACGGCGTCAGATCGCATGTCGACAGCCAATGCCAACTCCATGTTGGCCGTGTCCAGATCTTGATTCTCGCCGGGCATAAGGCGAACCTGCTCTGCCACCTGCCCCTCTCCCTCTCGATAGGAGTAGCGAGTTGTCACCCACTCCTGAGGGTGCCGCCGCTCTCTCCAAGCGCCTGCAGGCCTGCTATGTCCCTGCGCGTCCTTCTCCATGCCCTCGTCCGGGATCCGCACGCAGTCACCGCTCGCCAGTCTTGCCCTCGACAGACGTTTACCGATTTCGTCTCGGCGCTCCTCTGCCCGTCTGACCGCGACGCTCAGCTCGTCCCAGAGTGCAGAGAATCGATCCCAGGCCTCCCCGTCAGGCAACTGGACTTCCGGACTAGGCAGGGCGCCATCGGCAAGAGCCCTTCTTAGTCGCCGCGCAGCGTCCGGAGTAGGAGGAACCGAGGGAGGGCACTTGGGGACGGCGATGCGCTCAAGCGACAGCGCAACTGGAGGTGCATCGGCAGTTTCCTCTGCGGCCCTGGGCTCCGCAACTGAAGGTCTAGGCAACGGCTCTGCGGGACAATCCGCTGCCCGCCAAAGGATAGCGGTCGCAACCCCAATGCAAAGCACAGAAGAAGCCAGTGTCGTCTTCCACATCATCATGGCATCACCTGCAATCGCCTCCGATCAACCAGCCACCAAGCCGGCGACATGGAGCCAGCCTCAGAGGGGCCGGCGCCAGCCCGGCGCAAAGGACGTTCGCCCGCTGGCATCCCTGACTCGATCATTAGAGAGAGAGAGAGAGAGAGTCAAGTAGCCCACGCAAATTCTCGCTCCCCGCATCTCCTGCCCGCACCCACCGATGCGATCAATGCCGGAGACCAGGCAAACGCCTCGACCGTTGCCTACCTCGCAGCCAGCCAACGCAGCCAAAGCCCTGCTTCGGCAGCAGTTCCTTCGCCCAGCGGATCGGCACGCCGAGGTTGCTGCCGACGAACTCGCGCATGATCGCGAAGTTGACCGCGACGACCTGCCCTTCGCCGTCGAACACCGGGCCGCCCGAGCCACCGTGCGTCGTCGACGCGTCGTAGGTGACGACGCGGTCCTGCACGTTGCTCAGCACACCCTGCGTGATGATCGGCGCGATCTGGTCGGTCGCTGCCAGCTCGGCGATCACGTCCGTCATCGACGCGTCGCGCTGCTGCAGCGCATCGACCAGCGTGCTGTCGGCGCGCGCCAACATCGCCGCGAGCCCGGTCGGGTAGCCGCCGCAGCCACGCAGGAAAGTCGCCGGTGGCCATTTCACTGCCCTCGCTTCGATGCCGGCGTTTGCATCTTGGGCAGCGCCTTGTGCCCGCGGGCCTCGAACGCCTCGCGCTGCTTGGCCATCTCGATCTCGAGCGACTTGGGGTCTGGCAGCTTGGTGCGGTAGTCGGCAGCGAGCATTCGGTTGGCGATGCCTTCGAGTGCGTACTCGGCCACCTGCTCGCCCTTGCTGGCGCAGAGGATGAGGCCCACGGGCGGGTTCTCGCCGGGGTGAGTCCAGTGACGCTTGGCGTAGTTCAGGTACACGTTCATCTGCCCGACGTCGGCGTGCGTGAACTTGTCGAGCTTCAGGTCGATGATGACCAAGCACCGGAGGCGCCGGTGGTAGAGCACGAGGTCGACGCGGAACCAGACATCGTCGAGCCGCAGCCGCTTCTGCCGGCCGACGAAGGTGAAGTCGCCGCCGAGCTCGAGTAGGAAGGACTCGAGATGCCGGATGAGGGCCTCCTCGAGATCGCTCTCGGAATACTCGTCCTTCAGGTCCAGGAACTCGAGCAGCATCGGGTCCTTGATCTCCTCTGCCGGCGACACTGCGTCGCCATCCTCTCGCCGCTCGCCCTTTCGCAGCATCGCCGCCTTGTTCTTCGAGAGCGCGGTGCGCTCGAAGAACTGGCTTCCCACCTGGCGCTTCAGTTGGCGGATGGTCCAGCCCCCGGCGAGTGCTTCGCGTTCGTAGAACGCACGGGCCCCGTCGTTCTCAACCGCGAGGAGCGTGACGTAGTGGGACCAGGGGAGTGGGAAGCGAGGTGCGCCAGATTCTCCAGACGCTGTCTGGACTTTCTTCCGCGACTTGTCGCCAACCGGCGGAGACGACCAGCAAAGGTAGAACGCTCTCATCTGGTACAGGTTGGCCCGCCCAAAGCCACGCCCGAACCGTGATGTCAGGTCCACGGCAAGCTGTTCGATCAGTTCCTTGCCGTAGCCAGCGCGGGCCTTGCCGCCCTGCTCGAGCTCCACGATGCGGCGCCCGACCTCCCAGTAGGTCGTCGTCATGATGGAGTTGACGGCGCGGGCCGCGGTGCTGCGAGCAGCATGGAGCAACTCGACGATGCCCTGGAGGACACCATCGTAGGTTGGCTGCGCTCGCTTGGGTTTGGCCATGCTCATGGGTCTAGCACGATTCCCGCAGCCGAAGCAACGCCATCCCCGGCGACGGTGTGCCTGTCGCCGGGGACCTTGCCTGGCCCAAGATTCGTACGAGCAACCTACTCATGCTCAGCACATCCCCGCCCCTCTCTCGCGGCTCCTTGGGCCTGAGCACCCCGCAGAGTCCAGGCCCCCCACCCCCTACTTCGGCAGCAATTCCTTCGCCCACCGGATCGGCACGCCGAGGTTGCTGCCGACGAACTCGCGCATGATCGCGAAGTTGACCGCGACGACCTGCCCTTCGCCGTCGAACACCGGGCCACCCGAGCCGCCGTGCGTGGTCGGCGCGTCGTAGGTGATGACGCGGTCCTGCACGTTGCTCAGCACACCCTGCGTGATGATCGGCGCGATCTGGTCGGTCGCCGCCAGCTCGGCGATCACGTCCGTCATCGACGCGTCGCGCTGCTGCAGCGCG
>CANGSN010000104.1 GCA_947455805.1 Planctomycetota bacterium | reverse complement strand
TCGAGCCCGACGCACTGCGGCCGCACCACGAGCCCGCGCCGCGCCCAGTGCCCGAACACGACGCGGCGGCGCCCAGCATAGAAGTCGTCCCACGGCCGGAACGGCGGCCCCGGCGGCGGCCAGTCGTCGGCGGGCTGACGCCCAGAGGCGTCGCAGTAGCGCACGTTGACGGCGTAGTTCACTTCGTCGGCAGCTAGCGGCCCCTGCAGCTTCGCATCGTCCCAATGCGGGTGCAGGCCGGCGTGCACCATGACGACGTCGTCGAACAAGCGCACGACCGGCTGCTGCTGCAGCCACGCGCGCTGCGCCGGTTCGCCGCGGCCCTTCGCCAGCCAATGCAGGTCGTGGTTGCCGAGCACCGGTTCGGCGCCGAGCTGCATCAGCAGCGACAGCACGCCCGGCGAATCGGGGCCCTTGTTGACCAGGTCGCCGACCGGCAGCAGCCGATCGCGGCCGGGCACGAACGCCACCGCGGCGAGCAGGCGCTCGAGCGGTTCGCGACAGCCTTGGATGTCGCCGACGAAGATCCTGCGGGTCATGCGGTGTGGACGGATCGGGCGGCAGCGCACCTTAGCGCACGCGCCGAAGAATGGCCGCCGCTGCCTTGCGAGGCGTGCGGCCGCCGGCATCGTCATGCCGTGCCGACGGCGAACGACGACCGCGTGCCGGAACCGACCGAAGCTCCATGACCCGCCTGCTCCGCGCCGCCGGCTCGATCTCGGCGTTCACGCTGCTGTCCCGCATCTTCGGCCTGTGGCGCGATCGCCTGATGGCGCAGACGCTCGGCCCCGGCTTCGTGCAGGACACGTTCCTGCTGGTGTGGGCGCTGCCCAACCTGATGCGCCGGCTGCTCGGCGAAGGCGCCTTGTCGGCGTCGCTGGTGCCGGCCTACGCGAAGGCGAGGCGCGAGGACCCGGCGAAGGCGCGCGAACTGCTGGCGCAGATCACCGGTGCGGTGATCACGCTGCTGACCCCGCTGTGCGCGCTGGTCGTGCTGGCGAGCCTGCTGCTGCCGGCGGAATGGCTGCCAGCGCCGGAGAAGGGCGGCACCGCGGCGATGCGGCTCCTGCTGTCGCTGAACGCCATCCTGTTCGTCTATGCGCTGCCGGTCTGCCTGACCGCCGTCTACTCCGGCGCGATGAACACGCTCGGCATGTTCGCGCTGCCGGCGGCGGTGCCGATCGTGCTGAACCTGTTCTGGATCGTGGCGCTGCTGCTGTGCGGCCCGCTCGGCATCACCGTCGACACCGAGATCGCGAACTTCACCGCCGTGGCGCTGTCGATCGGCGGCTTCCTGCAGCTGCTGCTGGTGATGGTGCCGTTGTGGCGACAAGGCGAACTGCTGCGCCCGCGCTTCGGCTTGCCGGCGCGCGGCACGGCGGCGGCGGCGGTGTTCGTCGCCATGGGCCCGACCGTGCTCGGCATGTCGCTGAACCAGGTCAGTGCACTGCTCGACCAGGCGATGGCCTTCTACCTCGTCGGCGACGGCGCCGTCACCTACATCTACCTCGCCAACCGCCTGCTGCTGTTCCCGCACGCGCTGACCGCGATGTCGGTCGCGGTCGCGGTGTTCCCGAAGCTCGCGCACGAAGCGGGCGACGTCGATCGCCAGCTGATGCGCCGCACGCTCGACCTCGCGGCGGCGGCGACGATCCTGGTGACGCTGCCGGCGGCGGCGGGCCTGATCGTGCTCGGCGACGACGTCGTGCGCGTGCTGTTCCAGGGCGGCGAGTTCACGGAGAGCGACGTGTGGCCGACGGTGCTGACGTCGAGCTGCCTCGTCGCCGGCCTGCCGTTCCTCGGCCTGGCCCAGCTCTACGCGCGCGCCTTCTACGCGATCGGCGACACCGGCACGCCGGCGCGCCTCGCCGCGAAGCTGATGGTGCTCAACGTCACGCTGAACCTCGTGCTGGTGCTGACGACGAACCTCGGCACCGCCGCACTGACGCTGTCGAGCAGCCTGTCGGCGCTGGGGAACGCGACGGTGCTGGCGCTGAAGTTCCGCAAGCACACGCCGGCCGCACACGACCTCGGCAGTGCGTGGATGCGCTCGGTGGCGGCGACGGCGGCGATGTGCGTGGCGCTGCCGTTCCTGCGGCTCTCGCCGAACGACGCGTCGCTGCTGGCACGCGCCCTCGGCAACGTCGCGTTCCCGATCACCGTCGGCATGCTGCTGTATCTCGGCGTGCACGTGCTGCTGCGTTCGCCGGAGCTGCAGGCACTGCGCCGGCGCCGGCAGAAGCCGAAGGTCGACGAGCCGCCGGCCGGGTGACGGCGCGCGTCACTCGATGCGTTCGAACTCGAGCCAGTTGCGATGGTCCTGTGCGATGCGGATGCCACCGCGCACCAGTTCGAACGTGCGCAGCTCCTCGGTGCCAGCGGGCTCGACGACCAGGTTGCCCTCGTCGTCGGTGAGCCAGCCGGCGACCACGCGCGTCACCATGCGTCCTTTGTGTTCGCGCGACGGCGACCACGTGCGGACGCTGGTGCGCAGCAGCAGCGAGCCGACCTTCGGACCGGGTGCTGCCGCGGCCAGCACCAGGTGCCGCGCGGTGACGACGAGGTGGCCGCTGCCGGGATCGAGCACCTTGTCGCCCTCGCTGTGGCGCGCGCTCAATCGGTAGACGCCGACGAACGGGCTCGCCTTCGGCGCGCCGACCGCGGGTTTGCCTTCGTTCTCGGCCTTCGCGGCGGCCGGCTCCTGCGCGGCGGGCGTTGGCACGGCAGCCGGCGTCGGCGGCGTTGGCGCCGGCACCGGATCCTGCCACGCCTTGCCGAGTGCGAGCCCGGCCCCGAACACCAACGCCCACGACGCGCGCATCTTCATGGCCGTAGTCTGGCATGCATGCGCGTTCGCTGCACGAACGCCACTCCGGGCGACGGTGGAGCCCGGGCCCGTCAGCGTCGCTCGGTGACGGCGACCTCGACGTCGGTGCGCCGTTCGCCCGCCTGCAGCGACATCGGCACCGCACCCGTCCACTGGTGTCGGCGCCGACCGGCATCGAGGAAGTCGAACTGCGCGCGCAGCTCGCCGCCGCCCGGCAGCACGTGCGGCAGCGTGAAGCATCCCTCGTCGTCGGTCGCCACCGCAGCACCGTCGTTCCAGAAGACCAGCGCACCGACCAAGGGCTTCTTGCTCAGCAGCTCGACGACGCGGCCCGTGACCACCGCCGCCGGCACGATCTCGACCACGACCGAATCGCCGACGCGCGCCTGCACCGGCTGCTGCGCCAACGTCGGCGCCAGTCCGAACACCAGGACCGGCGCGGTGGCGCCGTTCGGCAGATGGTCGAGCACGAACGTGCCGTCGGCGAGCGGTTCGGCTTCGACGCCGACGAAGCCGCGCGCGAGCACGCGCCAGCCGGTGGTGTCCGTTCCCGGTGGCACGGCGAGGCGCCCGCGCAGGCTGTCGCCGCGCAGGACCGGCACCACCGGCTCGGCGAAGGCCGGCGACGACAAGCGCGGCAGTGGTTCGTGCGCCATGACGAAGCCCGGCGCGCGCACGCGCAGCGACAGGCCGTCGAGTTCGCCGTCGAAGCCCGCGAGCTCGAACTCGCCGCGTTCGTCGGTGCGCGCGGTCGCGAGTTCGAGGCCCTGGTCGCCGCCGCCGAACAGCAGCACGTCGGCGCCGGCCACCGGGCGCATGCCGATGCAGCGCCAGCCCTGCGACCACACTGCCAGCGGCTCGCCGACGCGGCCGCGCAACGAACGCGCCGGGCGCAGCTCGATCGGCCGCGGCGTCTGCCCGAGCGCGAACGTCGCGTAGCCGACGCCGAAGCCGTCGGCGCGATAGCGAACGCGTCCGACGTCGCGGCCGAACTCGAGGCCGATCGCCGCCACGTCACCGGCCGGCAGCGAACGTTCGCCGAGCCTCGGCGGCGGCGACGGCAGCACCGCCCCGAAGCGGCCCGTGAAGAACTCCAGCTGCATCGCGGGCGCCGGCGACTTGCCAGGTCCGACGAAACGCAGCGTCACCGCGTGCGGATCGGCCGTCTGGAGCCAGCGCGCGAACCCGATCGCGCCGGCCAGCGCAGCGCCGAGCAGCAGCCAGCGCCAGGGCCACCGCCGCGGCGACGCCGTTCGACGGGACGGCGCACGGTTGGCAGGCGGAGGGGGCAAGCGGCTCACAGGCCGGACCATACCGCCTTGGCACGTCCCTCTGCATTGCGGGGAACCCGCGCGTTCGCCACTCTGTCGACCATGCTGATCTACCTACTGCGGCACGGCGTCGCCGAGGACGCCAGCCCCGGCGTCGCCGACCACGAACGCGCACTGACCGACGACGGCTGGAAGCGCCTCGAACGCAGCGCGCCGGTGTGGCGCCGCCTGGTCGATCCGCCCGGCGTGATCCTGGTCAGCCCGCTGCGCCGCGCCCAGGAGACCGCGCACGTGTTCGCCGAGGCGGTGCAGTTCCGCGGCGAACGTCGCACCGACAAGGCGCTGGTGCCGGACGCGCCGCCGAGCCTGGCGATGAGCCTGCTCGAGATCGAAGCACTGTCGCAGACGAAGAGCGTGGCGCTGGTCGGCCACGAACCGCACCTCGGCTACCTGCTGGGTGCGCTGCTGACCGGGCATCCGCGCCACCCGATCCCGCTGAAGAAGGGCATGCTGGTCTCCGTCGAGACCGAGACCAGCGCGTCGTTGGTCGCGTCGCTGCGCTTCGCACTGTCGTCGAAGCTCGCCGGCGAGCTCGCGTGAACGGGTTCGCCGGCGTCGCGAGCGTCAGCGCTTGACTCGCGGGCTCGGCCGCAGCACCAGGTCGGTCAGGCCGGTAGCCGGCACTTCGACGATGCCGCACGGATACTCGCCCTGTTCGTTGCCCTGCTCCTGCTCGGCGTTGACGTAGAGCACCACGCGGTATCGGCCCGCCGGCAGGTTGTTGGTGCGGAACGTGCCCTTCTCGCCGTCGATGCCCGAGCCCGCCGTCTGACGACCCTGCGCCTCGGTGCCGTCGTTCGCAGCGAGCAGGTTCCAGGAAAGGTAGGACCAGCGGATCTTGCCGAGCTTCAGGTCGGCGAGCTCGACGCGGCCGGTGACGGTCAGCATCTTCTGCAGCTCGATGCGCAAGCCGGTGACCGGCACACCCGCCACCACGTCGACGTTGGCCAGTTCGCCGCGCCCGGACATCTCGCCGTTGCCGCGGGCGGACAGCGTCCAGCTGCCCTCGGCGACCTGCGGGAAGTGGAACTCGCCGCGCGCGTCGGTCGGCGAGCCGACGCGCATGTCGTCGGCGGCTTCGCCGGTCTTCGGCCGGCCGCGGCCCTGCACGAACACGCCGACCGCGGGCGTGCCGTCGGGCAGGTAGCAGGTGCCGCGCATCGACGTCGTCTGCACGTCGATGGTCAGCTCGCGCGCCTCGTTCTCCGCCAGCGTGATCTTGCTGCCCCACAGGTTGGCGCCGGGCCCGGAGAAGATCGCCCCTTCGCCGTTCGACAGCAGGCTCAGCTGCAGCTCGCCCGCCGGCACGGTGGCGAACGCGAAGCGGCCGCGCTCGTCGACGCGCGTCGAGAAGCGGCGCCAGTTGCGCTTCTCGCCGGTGCCGACGAAGCCGTTGGCGGTCAGCGCGTAGCCGGCGGCGAGCTTGCCGTCGACGGTCACCGTGCCACTGAGGCTCCCCGTCGGTCCTTCGAGCGGTTGCTCGCCGACCTCCAGCTGCACCTCAGCCATCTGCCCGCTCTCCACCCCGGTGCGCGTCGACGGCAGGTCGCGCGCGAGGAACATCTCCTGCGCCAGCGCCATGATGCCGCCCGGCGAACGCAGCGCGTCGAGCGCCTTGACGACGTTGACCTCGTAGTCGCCCGGCTGCAGGTTCTTCAGCGAGATCTCGCCGGCGAGATCGGCGGTGTGCAGCGCCGGCATGTTCTCGAGCGGCCCGCGCGGTTCGCCGTTGCTGCGGCGTCGCATGATGCCGACCGACCACTTGCCCGGCTCCGGCGGCTTGCCGTTCTCGCGCACCACCACGTGCATCGACCCCGGCGCCACCATCGTCATGCGCACCGTCTCGCCGACCTTCACCTCGCCGTGCACGACGCCGTACTTCGGGTGCTCGGCGCTGACGCGCAGCGTCTCGGCGCGCAGCTTGTCGACGATCAGCTGGCCGTCGGTGCCGGTGCGGCCGCAGCGGATCGGCAACTCGGTCAGGCTCTTGCCGCGCGCCTGCGCGTAGATCGCCGCGTTGCGCACCGGCTTGTCCTCCTGGTCGAAGACCTGCACGGTGAACACCGACGGCGTCGGCAGCTTGACCTCGACCGCGGTGTCGGCGTCGACGATCTCGAAGCTGGCGAACGCATTGGCGTGGCCCGGCGCCTCGGCGATCAGCGTGTAGGCACCCGGATTCAGGTTGTCGAGGCGCCAGCGCCCTTCGCCGAGCTCCTTCTTGCGGTGCTTCAGGTCGAGCGCCGGCGACACGCCCATCAGGTACATCTCGGCCGCGCCCTGCCCGGCTTTGCCGGTCAGCAACTGGAAGCGCGGCGACTTCGCCGGCTTGCCGTCGGCGAGCAGCACCGAGACGTCGACGCCGAAGCTCGCCGGCAGCACGACCTTCACTTCGCCGGTGATCGACTGCGGCTCGGCCAGCACCCACGGGTGGCCCGGCCCGCGGCGCGCGGCGACGGTGACGCGGCCCGGCGAGAAGCCCTGGCCGGTGAAGCGCCCCAGCGCGTCGGCGCGGATGATGCGCTGCGCCAGGTCGACCGGCGCCATGCTCAGCGTCGAGCCGGCGAGCACTTCGGCCGTGGGCACCGGCTTGTCGGCAGTGTCGACGACGGTGCCGATCAGCTCTTCGCCGCGGCGCAGGCGGATCTTGCCGAAGTTCTTCACCTGGCCCGGCCGCACGATGACGCTGGCCTTCACGTCCGACAGGAACTCCACCGCCGTCGTCGCCAGCATGTTGCTGCCCGGCACCACGCCGACCAGCCGGAAGTTGCCGTCGCTGTCGGTCAGCGCCCGCGGGAACGGCAGCTCTTCGACCGCCTTCGCCACCCACGCCGGCATCTCGACGACGCGCACCGGCGAGTTCTTCTCGCGCACCAGCAGCGCCCCGTTCGGATCGAAGCGTTCGATCGGGAAGAACGCGGCGAGGGCTCCCGGCAGGTCGGCGCAGCGCACCAGCGCACCGGGCAGCGGATCGCCGTTGTCGTCGAGCACGGTGCCGGTGATCACGCCCGCGTTCGGCAGCACGATGTCGCCGAGGTCGACGACTTCGCCCGGCCCCGGCGTGCGCGTCACCACCTGGTAGGTCGGCGCGTCGGTGCCGATGCCCGCGTGCAGCACGTAGAGCCCGCGCGGCCAGACGCCGGTCAGCTGCCAACGGCCTTCGCTGTCGGTGCGTGCGTCACCGGCGACGTATTCGGGCACGTAGGCGGAGGCGTCGGCGAACAGGTCCATGCCCTCCGGCAGCACGCTGTCCATCGCGCCGCGGAACATGCGCAAACCGGTGTCGGCGACCGGCTGCTTCAGGTGGTCGACGACGCGGCCCTTGAAGCCGCAGAGGTTGGCGCGGATCTCCGGGTCGTCGAAGCCGAGGCGCTGGCCGGCCGGAGCCGCCTGCCGCTGCAGGCCGGCGTCGGTGGCGACCGGCGCACTGCCGACCTGGGTGCCGGCGGCTGCCTCGGCGTTCTCGGGTCCGGTCGCGGTCGGCAACGGCGTCGGAGCCACATCGGGCGAGCCGAGCAGCCACCAGGTGGCGGCGGCGAGGCCGACCAACAGCACGACGAGAGCGACGAGCAGGGAACGTTGCATGGGGACGGATGGGGCCCGGCCCGGGCCAGGGTCGGACGAGCGGCGCCTGTGGCCGATCGGTTGGCCGACCTGCCGTGGGGACACCCAGGATCTCGACGATCATCGCCAGCGAGCGCGTTCGCGACCACCGGGCCGCCCCGGATCGCGCCGGTGTGGCTCAGGCCTGTGTCGCCCGATGCGCCCGCCAGAACGCGATCGTCGCCAGCACGATCGCGTGCTCGATGTCGCCGCGCGCCACCATGCGGTCGAGGTCGGCCAGTGGCACCGTGACGACCTCGATGTCCTCGCCGGGGTCCATCGCCAGCTCGCCGACGAGCCGGCAGCCGGTGGCGAGGAAGGCGTGGCAACGGTTCGTCATCATCGACGGGTTCGGGTTCATCACGCCGATCGGCACGATGCGTTCGGCCGCGTAGCCGGTCTCCTCGCGCAGTTCGCGCGCCGCCGCGGCCGCCGGATCCGTCTCGTGCGCGTCGATCAGGCCGCCCGGGATCTCGAGGCCGACGCGGCCGCTGCCGTGCCGGAACTGGCGGACCAGCACGAGCCGTTCGTCGACCGTGATCGGCAGCACCACCACCCAGTCGGGCGTGTCCATCAGGAAGAAGCCGATCTCGGCGCCGGTGCGCGGCGAGCGGCGGCGCGAACGGCGGGCGCGGAAGACCTTGTATTGGAACAAGGTCTCCTCGCTGAGCTGCTGCCAGGGTTGGAGCGTCATCGTGGTGGTCGGCGGTTGGCTTCGTCGGCGGCGCGCGTCATGGTTGCAGCCGCAGCCCGCTGGTCACGGCACCAGCGCGCGCCTGCACGTCGATCCCGACCTCGTCGTGGCTGAGGCGGCCGGGGCCGAACTGGTTGGTCTCGAGGCGGAACGAGCCGTCCTCGCCGGTGCGCGCGCCGAGCGGCAGCTGCAGCACCGCCCCCTCGAGCGCACGGCGGCCGGTGAAGTCCGGACCCGGCGTCGGTGCTTGCGGCGTCCAGCGCACGGTGGCGCCCGCGATCGGCGCGCCGCTGGCGTCGCGCAGCACGCCTTCGAGCATCGCCGTCAGGCCGCGTTCGACGCGCACGTTCGCCTCGGCCGGCCACACGTCGTAGTCCGCGAACG
>CANGSN010000103.1 GCA_947455805.1 Planctomycetota bacterium | reverse complement strand
TCGGTCTTGGCGCGGTCGCGCGTGCCGGTCACCGACTCGCAGTCGTCGGTGAAGATCTCGAGCGTGTCGAGCACATTCTCGATCAGGTGGCGATCCATCGTCACTTCGCGCGCGCCCTTCGCGGCCTCGAGCTCGTGCTCCATCAGGCGCGCGAGGATCTTCAGCTGCGACAGGTGGCGACCGACGAACTTCGACAGGTTGACTTCGGGCTTGGTTTCCATCGTTGTTGGCTCCTAGCGATCCGTGGCTACGGGAATGGCGAGCGCCGGTTGACCTCCGACACCCGCGGGCCGCGGCGGACCGCGGCGACCGGTTGCGAAACGCTCCGACGGGCGTCGAAGCGGGGCGCGAGCATAGCTCGGTCGAGGAACGAAGCCAGACTTCGCTCCGGCGCTGCCGAACGTCGGCGAGCGCGCCTGTGGACAACGTTCCACACGCAAAGTGCACGACGTCACGCACCCTCTCTTCGCCGCACTGCCGACTGCGTGGTTTCCTGACGCGACGGTGTGTGCGATGCTGCGCCGCGTGCCGAACCGCGCGGACGAGCCCGACTCGATTCTCTTCAAGGGCTACACGCTCAACCCGTTCCAGGTGCAGGCGGCGCACGCGATGGAGGCCGGCGACAACGTGCTGCTCGCCGCCCCCACCGGCAGCGGCAAGACGCTGGTCGCCGAGTATGCGATCGACGTGGCGATCCGCGCCGGCAAACGCGCGATCTACACCAGCCCGATCAAGGCGCTGAGCAACCAGAAGTTCCGCGACTTCAAGAACGACGGCCTGCGCGTCGGCCTGATGACCGGCGACCTGACGCTCGATCCCGACGCACCGCTCGTCATCATGACGACGGAGATCTTCCGCAACGCGGTGTTCGAGGACCCGGCGCGCTTCCACGACACCGACTTCGCGATCTTCGACGAGGTGCACTTCGTCGACGACGTCGACCGCGGCACGGTCTGGGAGGAGAGCCTGATCTTCGCGCCCGAGCACGTGCGCTTCGTCGGCCTGTCGGCGACCATCGCCAACTTGCACGAGTTCGGGGAATGGCTGCGCACGGTGCGCAAGCAGCCGCTGTCGGTGATCGAGCACACGCGCCGCCCGGTGCCGCTCTCGCACCGCCTGTTCCACCCCGACGCCGGCGTGTTCCAGCTCGAGGAGCGGCAGCGTGCGATCACCTTCCACGAACGCGCCGTCGCCCGCGAAGGCCGCCATGGCCTGCGCCAGGGCCGCCGCGAACGCGAGCGGTCGCGCTGGGGCGACAAGCGCGAACGCGCGCAGGGCCGCAAGGTGCCGTTCGGCCCGCGCCCGTACGTGCAGCTGCTCGACGAGGTGCAGCACCGCGGCCTGCTGCCGCTGCTCTACTTCTGCTTCTCGCGCAAGGAGTGCGAGATCAAGGCCGAGCGCAGCATGGGCCGCCGCCTGCTCGACCGCGCCGAACGCGCCCGCATCGAGGACCTGTTCCACGACATCTGCGCGCGCTTCGAACTCGACGTCGACGCCGATCCGGTCCTGCGCGGCATCCTCGGCCGCGCCCTCAGCGGTGTCGGCTACCACCACGCCGGCATGCTGCCGATCCACAAGGAAGTGGTCGAGCGCCTGTTCACCTCCGGCCTGCTGAAGATGCTGTTCACCACCGAGACCTTCGCGCTCGGCATCAACATGCCGGCGCGCACGGTGGTGTTCGACCTGCTGCGCAAGTTCGACGGCGTGCAGATGGACTACATGAAGGCGCGCGACTACCTGCAGATGGCGGGGCGCGCCGGCCGCCAGGGCCTCGACAAGAGCGGCCTCGTGATCGCCATCCTCGAGGACGTGGACCTGATGGAAGCGCCACTGTCGCGCTTCCACTCGGGCAAGGTCGAACCGATCACCTCGCGCTTCAACCTGTCGTACTCGACGATCCTCAACCTCTACGACCGCCTCGGCAGCAAGGGCCTGCTCGCCGCCTACGACAAGAGCTTCGCGGCGTTCCAGGCGCAGAAGGGCACGCCGGCGACGCGCGCCAAGAAGAAGGCCGCCGCGCACGCGGCGTTGGCCGCGCGGATGCAGGTGCTGCGTGACGCCGGCTACCTGGACGACGACGGCCTGCTGCCGCGCGGCAAGGTCGCGCAGCGCGTCAACGGCTACGAGATCCAGGTCGCCGAGCTGCTGTTCAGCGGCGTGCTCGAGCAGATGGACATGCACCAACTGGCGGCGACGTTCACTGCGCTGATCCACGAGGACCGCCGGCGTCCGGACGCGCGCTCGGTGCGCGAGCCGGGACCGCTGATGCAGAAGGCGAACGAGGCGGTTCGTCGCTTCGTCGCCATCGAGACGTTGCAGGGCATCGCGCAACCGATCAAGGAACCCGATTGGAGCATCGCCGCCGCGGTCGACTGCTGGAGCCGCGGCGGCAGCATCGAGGACCTCGAGCGCCTCGGCCACTCCGACGCCGGCGACGTCGTGCGCACGCTGCGCATGGCGATCCAGATGATGCGCCAGGTGCGCATGCAGGTCGGCAAGCGCGAACAGCTCGGCGCACGGCTCGAGGAGGCGGTGGTCGCGATCAACCGCGACGTCGTCGACGCCAAGCGCCAGTTCGAGCTCGGCTGAACGCGGGCGACCCCGACGTCAGCGACGTGTCGCCGTCGCTTCGACCGGCAGCTCCGCGGACTCGGCGTAGAGGGGCACTTCGCTGCGCGCGACGTTGCTGCCGTCGAGGCCGTTGAGCAGCTTCTGCATCGTCGAGTGCAGGACCGGCGCCACCAGCCGGTACGGGCTGATCGGCTGGAAGTCGACGTCGGACGCTAGGCGACCGCCGTAGGCCTGGTCGTGCAGCAGCGTGCGCTTGCCGTCGGCTCCGGTGGGCCCGAACACCTGCACGCGCACCGACACGTCGGCGAACGACGCGCGACCGGCGATCGCCTGCGTGGCGCCGAGCGTGAACGACGTCAGCGTCGGCTTCAGCACCAGGGCGTTGGCGCTGGCGCGGTCGTCGACGCGGGCGAACAGCTGGCTCTGTGCCAGCCCGCGACCGAGGACCTCGGCGAACATCTCCGGCACCGGGCGCTCCCAGAACTCGTCGCCGGCGTAGACGATCGGAAAACCGCGGTCGCCGGTCGGCAGCTTGCTGGCGTCGCGCGCGTCGACGATCGGCGCCACGAACACCGGCCGGTCGCCCGGCGCCTTGGTCACGAACGTCGGGTCGACGTAGAACAGGTCGTTGCGGGCGAAGTCGGCGATCTGGCTGGTGGAGCTGCAGGCGCCGAGCAGGCCGGCGGCGAGCAGCGGGAGGACGTTCCGGGGGAGGTGCATGCGGCCATGGCATCGGCAGCTCCGCACCGGGACTGAAGTCGGCCGGGGCGGCGACCGGCGTTTTTGCCAGTGCTGGTGCGGCCGGATAGAACGCTTCCCCCTCGACCGGCCGGTCAGCCGTCGAGCCCCACCACCCCAATGGCTGCCAATCCGTTCTCGTCCCGCTCCCACCTGAAGGTCGGCAAGCGGACCTTCACCTACTTCGCACTGCCGGCGCTGGAGAAGGCCGGCCTCGGCACCCTGTCGCGGCTGCCCTATTCGATCCGCGTGCTGCTCGAGCAGGCGCTGCGCAACCACGACGACTACGTCGTGTCGACGAAGGACGTCGAGAACATCGCGGCGTGGGGACCGAAGACCGCCGGTCAGGTCGAGATCCCGTTCCTGCCGGGCCGCGTCGTGCTGCAGGACTTCACCGGCGTGCCCTGCGTCGTCGACCTGGCGGCGATGCGCGCGGCGATGCAGCGCCTCGGCGGCGACGCCGCCAAGATCAACCCGCTGGTGCCGTGCGACCTCGTCATCGACCACTCGGTGCAGGTCGACGCGTTCGCCAGCAGCGCCGCCGAACAGGAGAACCTGAAGCTCGAGTTCGAGCGCAACGGCGAGCGCTACGAGTTCCTGAAGTGGGGCCAGCAGTCGCTGACGAACTTCCGCGTCGTGCCGCCGGGCATGGGCATCGTGCACCAGGTCAACCTCGAGTACCTGGCCAGCGGCGTGCTGACGAAGCAGGACGGCAAGGACACGATCGCGTATCCGGACACCGTCGTCGGCACCGACTCGCACACGACGATGATCAACGGCCTCGGCGTGCTCGGCTGGGGCGTCGGCGGCATCGAGGCCGAAGCGGTGATGCTCGGCCAGCCGACCTACATGCTGCTGCCGGAGGTCGTCGGCATGGAACTGACCGGCACGCTGCCGGAGGGCGCCACCGCCACCGACCTCGTGCTCACCGTCACGCAGCTGCTGCGCAAGCACGGCGTCGTGAACAAGTTCGTCGAGTTCTACGGCACCGGCGTGGCGTCGATGTCGCTCGCCGACCGCGCGACGATCGCCAACATGGCGCCGGAGTACGGCGCGACGATGGGCTTCTTCCCGGTCGACGCCGAGACCTGCCGCTTCCTGCAGAAGAGCGGCCGCGACGCCGAGCAGGTAGCACTGGTCGATGCCTACTACAAGGCGCAGGGCCTGTTCTGGACCGCCGACGCGCCGGTGCCGGAGTTCAGCAGCACGCTGAAGCTCGACCTCGCGACGGTGGTGCCGAGCCTCGCCGGGCCGAAGCGCCCGCAGGATCGCGTGCCGCTGACGGCGATGCAGAAGGAGTTCCGCGCCGGCCTGAGCAAGGACGTCAAGGACCGCGGTTTCGGCCTGTTCGGCGACCAGATGGTGGCCAAGGCCACGGTCGCCGACGACAGCAAGGCGGTGATCGGCCACGGCGCCGTCGTCATCGCCGCGATCACCTCGTGCACGAACACCAGCAACCCGTCGGTGATGCTCGGTGCCGGCCTGCTGGCGAAGAAGGCGGCGGCGCGCGGTCTTGCGCGCAAGCCGTGGGTGAAGACGTCGCTGGCCCCGGGCTCGCGCGTCGTCACCGACTACCTGCAGAAGGCCGGGCTGATGCAGGCGCTCGAGCAGGTCGGCTTCCACGTCGTCGGCTACGGCTGCACGACGTGCATCGGCAACAGCGGTCCGCTGCCGGCGGCGATCTCGCAGGCGATCAAGGACGGCAACCTGGTCGCCTCGGCCGTGCTCAGCGGCAACCGCAACTTCGAAGGCCGCGTCAACCCCGACGTGAAGGCCAACTACCTGGCGTCGCCGCCGCTGGTCGTCGCCTACGCGCTCGCCGGCACCGTCGACATCGACCTCGACAAGGAACCGCTCGGCTTCGACGACGACGGCAAGCCGGTCTTCCTGCGCGAGATCTGGCCGAGCCAGCAGGAGATCGCCGACGCGATCGCCAGCAGCATGTCGCCGGAGGCGTTCCAGAAGCAGTACAGCACCGTCGACCAGGGCCCGCCGCCGTGGCGCAAGATCACGGCGAAGAAGAGCGCCTTGTTCGCGTTCGACGGCGACAGCACCTACATCCAGGAGCCGCCGTTCTTCACCACGATGGGCCGCGAAGTCGGCACCATCGCGCCGATCCTCGGCGCGCGCGCGCTGGCGGTGCTCGGCGACTCGGTCACCACCGACCACATCAGCCCCGCCGGCAACATCAAGAAGGACAGCCCGGCCGGCCGCTACCTGCTGGAGAACGGCGTGCAGCCCGCCGACTTCAACCAGTACGGCGCGCGCCGCGGCAACGACCGCGTGATGACGCGCGGCACGTTCGCCAACATCCGCCTGCGCAACTTCCTCGTGCAGCAGGAAGGTGGCTTGACCAAGCACCTGCCGAGCAACGAGACGATGGCGATCTACGACGCCTCGATGAAGTACCAGCAGGACGGCACGTCGCTGTGCGTGCTCGCCGGCAAGGAGTACGGCACCGGCAGCTCGCGCGACTGGGCGGCGAAGGGCACATTCCTGCTCGGCGTCAAGTTCGTGCTCGCCGAGAGCTACGAGCGCATCCACCGCAGCAACCTGGTCGGCATGGGTGTATTGCCGCTCGAGTTCCTGCCGGGCCAGACGCGCGATTCGCTCGGCCTGTCAGGCCAAGAAGTGTTCGACGTCGCCATCGACGACAAGGTGCAGCCGCGCCAGCAGCTGACGGTGACCGCGATCCACCCGGAGACCGGCAAGGTCACGACCTTCCCGACCCAGTGCCGCATCGACACGCCGGTCGAGGTCGACTACTACCGCAACGGCGGCATCCTGCAGACCGTGCTGCGCAAGCTGCTCGGCCCGGCGAAGCCGGCGGCGGCAAAGGCCGCGAAGGCTCCGGTCGCAAAGGCGAAGCCGATCGCAAAGGCAAAGCCGGAGGCGAAGACGACGCCGGCAGCGAAGAAGCCCACCGCGAAGCCGCTCGCGAAGAAGGCCGTGGCGAAGAAGCCGGCGCCGAAGAAGCCGGTCGCCAAGCAGGCCGCCAAGAAGGCTGCGCCGGCGACGAAGGGCAAGGTCGCGGCGAAGGCCAAGGGCAAGTCGGCGCCGAAGCCGGTCGCCAAGAAGGCCGTGGCAAAGAAGCTCGACGGCAAGAAGCCCGCCGGCAAGAAGCCGGTCGCCAAGAAGGCCGCCGGCAAGCCGGCGAAGAAGGGCAAGCGCTGATCGCAGCGGCTCGCGCTTGTGGCGAGCCGCGACCGGCGGCGATGCTGTGCGCATGTTGCGCCTGATCGCCGCCCGCGCCCTGCTCCTGCTGGCCGCCGCTTGTGCGGCCGCTCCCCCGCCGCTGTCGTCGCTCGACGGCGACCTGCGCGCGCTGGCCGCCAAGGTGCGCGGCGACGTCGGCATCTACGTGCGCGACCTGCAGAGCGGCGAGGAGTGGGCGCTCGCCGCCGACGAGCCGTTCCCGACTGCGAGCCTGATCAAGGTGCCGATCCTCGGCGCCCTGCTGGCGCGCGTCGACCGCGGCGAACTCGACTACCACCAGCAGCTGACCTGGACCAAGGACCGGCTGTATCCAGGCGAAGACCTGCTCGGCAGCTTCGCCGACGGCCAGCGCGTCGAGCTGTCGAAGGTGGCGATGCTGATGATCACCACCAGCGACAACTCGGCGTCGTTGTGGTGCCAGGAGCTCGCCGGCACCGGCACTGCGATCAACCGCTGGCTCGCCGACCAGGGCCTCACGACGACGCGCGTCAACTCGCGCACGCCGGGCCGCGAGGCCGAGCAGAAGCAGTTCGGCTGGGGCGTCACCACGCCGCGCGAGATGTGCGAACTGCTGGTGCGCGCGCGCGACGGCGCGCTCGGCAGCCGCGCGATGGGCGAAGAACTGCAGCGCTGCCTCGCCCGCATCTACTGGGACGCCGAGGCGCTGTCGGTGCTGCCGCCGTCGGTGCACACGCTGAGCAAGCAGGGCGCGGTCGACCGTTCGCGCAGCGAGGTCGTGCTGGTGCACGCGCCACGCGGCGACTACGTGTTCTGCGTCATCACCAGGAACCAGGCCGACACCAGCTGGAAGAGCGACAACGAAGGCTTCGTGCTGCTGCGCGCGGTGTCGGCGCGGCTCTGGCAACACTTCGCGCCGGAATGGCCGTACGAGCCACCGGCCGGCCGCGAACGCTTCTGAACGGCGGCCAGCGCCGTGCTTCGTGGTAGCGTGTGCGCCGCCATGTCCGCCTCGTCCCGGCCCCGCCGCCGCACCCCGCTGCGCCTGCGCCTGTTGCTGCTCGGCTTCGCCGTGCTGGTGCCGCTCGCCGCGATCGAGGGGTTGCTGCACGCGTTCCCGAAGCTGCTGCCGGCGTCGTTCCGGCGCCTGTATCCGCCGAACGGCGTCGAGTTCTTCCAGCCGGGCGTGCTCGAGAAGACGCCGATCACCGCGGTGCCGCTGCCGTTCCCGGTCGATCCCTACTCGGGCCCGCCACCGCACGACCTGATCGACCAGGGCATCGCCCCCGCCGACGCCGCGGTGCACGACCGCACGGCGTCGCCGACGTTCGTGCTGCCGAGCGACGCGCTCGGCTTGCCGAACGGCGCCGACGTGCCGGCCGCTGCACCCATCGCGCTGGTCGGCGACTCGTTCACCGTCTACGGCGCGCAGCAGGACCCGCCGGGCTTCGTGCGCACGCTGGCGAGCAGCACGGGCCACGCGGTGCGCAACGTCGCCGTCAGCGGCATCGGGCCCGACCAGGAGCTGTTCCTGCTGCAGCAGGTGGTGCTGCCGGCGCAGCCGAAGCTCGTCGTCTGGATGTTCTTCGGCGGCAACGACCTCGCCGACGCGTTCTGGTCGCAGGTCCACCGCGCGCAGGGCATGCGCACGTTCGCCGACCAGTTCCACGACCGGCGCGCGCCGCGGCTGTGGCTGCCGAGCCTGCTGGCCAGCTTCCTGCGCAGCGCGCAGCAGCCGTCGATCCAGGAGCCGCTGCCGCCGTTCCGCCTGGCGGACGCCAGGCCCGACACGGCACCGCTGTGGTTCTTCCCCGACGCGCTGCGCGCGATGGCGCTGCCGAAGGATCGCATCGTCGAC
This sequence comes from Planctomycetota bacterium, assembly GCA_947455805.1. Taxonomy (GTDB): domain Bacteria; phylum Planctomycetota; class UBA1135; order UBA1135; family UBA2386; genus UBA2386. The sequence goes on along the minus strand of CANGSN010000103.1, from coordinate 521 downwards.
AACCCCGGCTGGCTCGGCATCACCACGGCACTGCGCAGTGCGCGCGACGCGTGCCAGCAGGCGAACGTGCCGCTGCTGGTCGTCTACCTGCCGAGCAAGGAACAGGTCTACCTGCCGCACATAGTCGCCGACGGCGAGCTGCTGCGCCGCTACGCGCTGGCGTCGGGCCTCGCCGCGATCCCGCTGCCCGACACCGGCGACGCCACGCGTGACCAGTTGCTGCAGCAGCGCGGAGCACTCGAACAGGCGCTCGTCGGCTTCTGCGGCGACGAACGCATCGCCTGCTGGTCGGCGTCGCCGGCGTTCGCGGCGATCGCGGCCCGCGGCGAAGCGGCCTACTACACGACCGACACGCACTGGCGGCCGCAGGCGCAGGCCGAGATCGCGCGCGCACTCGCCGCCGAGCTCACCGCGCGCACGCTGCTGCCGCGCTGAGGACGTCGGCCGCGCGCGAGCACAGCACTCGGATCAGGCGAGGCGGCGCTTCACCAACGCACCGCGGCGCAGCCGTTCGTCGCCGA
>CANGSN010000102.1 GCA_947455805.1 Planctomycetota bacterium | reverse complement strand
CGCCGCCGGCAACTCGCGTTTGCCCAGCGTCGCCAGCTCGCCGGGATGCGCACACTGCGCGTCGGCCGGCAGCGGTGCCCAGGCGTCGTCGGAGTCCGCGGTCATCCCGCCCCTTTTCGGCAGCCGCCGGCGACGACCTCTGGCGCGCGCACGCCGCCGCCGAACGGCCGCTTGCCCACGAGCGACGCAGCGTCGATCCTGTCGCCCATGCCATCGCCGCTTGCCGTCGTCTCGCTGGCCGCGCTCGCCCTTGCCTCAGGCTGCACGTTCCACAACACCGCGCGGCAGTGGAACGGCCGCCTCGACCGCGACGGCCAGCCGGTGTTCCTGCAGACGACGACGACCTTCGGCGTGCAGTTGCTGGTGATGCTGCCGTTCGCCGGCGACACCCGCGCCGAGGCGCTGGTCGACGCCGCCACCGCCGAGATCGCGCGCCACGACAACCAGCGCGTGCGCGTGGTCGAGACCGAGAGTGCGAACTGGTGGTACGCGCTGCCGCCGCTGACGTGGCTGGTGACGCCGGTCATGGGCTCGATCACGTTCGAGTTCACCCCCTCGGCCGAAGAGCTGCGGCTCGCCGCCGAGTTGGAGAGGTACCAGGAACAAAAGCGGCTCGAGCGCATCGAGCAGGACCGCAGCCACGTGATCCCCGAACCGCGCCGCTGATCGCATGCACTTCCGCAGCGAACCCACCCCGCCGCCGCGCGGCCTGCCGCCGGATCGCCGCCGCCGCGCCCTGCTGCTCGCCGCGATCGCGCTGGTCGTGCTCGCGTGCCTGCGGCCGTGGTCGTGGGTGTCCTTCGCAGCCCTGCTGCCCGACGTGCTCGGCCCCGTCGGTTGGCGCACGCCGGCCGGCTTCACCTGCGTGCTGTGCCACTTGCTGGTGGCGATGCTGACCCTGCTCGACCCGGGTCCGGCGCGCGCTGCGGTGCGCGACGGCTCGCTGCTGCTGGTCACGGCCGCAGCCCTGGTGCTCGCCCACCGGTGGTTCCTCGGGGCCGGCGAGCTCCGAGGTCTCGAAGCGTCGTGGACGCTCGCGTTCTACGCGACGGCGTCGTTCGTGCTGCTGGCGCTGTGGCTCAGCGCCGGGCAACTGCGGTCGCGCCGAGCGTGACCGGGTCGCCCGGCGGGGCGAGCGGGCTTCCGCCTACAGCTCGTCGGGACCGCCGACGTGGCCGAGGAACGCACTGGCGACGACCACGTACGGGCTCGCCAGGTAGACGTCGCCCGGCCCCGAACGGCCCGGGAAGTTGCGGTTGATCGCCGACACCGTGACCTCGTCCTTGGTGAACGAGACGCCCGGGCCCGCCTTGATGCAGGCGCCGCAGCTCGGGTCGATCAGCTCGACGCCGGCCGACTCGAACAGCTGCACGTAGCCCATCTTCTCGGCGTAGTCGCGGATGCGCTGGCTGCCGAACTGGATGTAGGTCTTCGCCTGCAGCGAGCGGCCCTTCGCCACCGCCTTGCGCACGACCTCGGCATACATGTCCATGTCGGCCTTCTTGCCGCCGGTGCACGAGCCGCCGTAGGCGATGTGCACCTTCTTCGGCGCCTGCTGGCGGAGCTGCTGCAGCGGGATGCCGTTGCGCGGGTCGCCCGGCGTCGCCACCGTCATCTCGACCTTGGCCAGGTCGATGTCGAACGTCTTGCAGTACGACGCGCCGGCGTCCGCCACGACGATCTGCGACTGCAGCTTCTTGCGGTCGGTGCCGCGCTGGTTCTGGATGTAGTCCACCACCACGGCGTCGGCTTCGATGATGCCGGTGAAGCCGCCGGCTTCGACCGCCATGTTGGTCAGCGTCGCGCGCTCGTCGAGCGACATCGCCATCGTGCCGGGGCCACCGAACTCCAGGACCTTGCCGATGCCAGCACCGGTCTTGAAGAACTGGTCGCTCAGCAGGTGCAGCATCACGTCCTTGGCGCAGACGCCCGGACGCAGTTCGCCGCGCAGGTTGACGCGCACCGACTCCGGCACCTTGACGCGCACGTCCTTGGTGAACCAGCTGTTCGCCATGTCGGTCGAGCCGACGCCGAACGCGAAGCAGCCGATCGCGCCCGCCATGCAGGTGTGGCTGTCGGTGCCGATGACCAGCTGGCCCGGCTCGGCGATGTCCTCGATGACGATGTTGTGGCAGATGCCTTCGCTGCCGACCAGCTGGCCAGAGCGGTGCACCTCGCCGTAGAGCTTGATGCCCTGCTTCTTGGTGAACGCTTCCTGCACGGTCGCCAGCGACGCCGCCTGCTCCTTCAGCCCCATCTTCACGTGGGCCTCGGGCATGATGCGGTCGAGGAACGTCAGGTGGTCGCGGAACGCGAACACCGACTTCGGGTCGGTGATCTTCGCATCGGCACCGAGGCCCATGCGGAACAGCGCCTCCGCCATCGGCGTCACATACTCGTGGCTGAACCGCACGTCGGTGCGCACGAACAGCGCGTCACCCGGCTGCACCGCCGGGATGCCGAGCTTGCCGGTCTTGGCGTCGGCGATCGCCGCCTTGGCGATGATCTTCTCGCACAGCGTCATCGGCCGCGGCTTCGTCGTCACCGCCGGCGGCACCGTCTTGCCGGCGAGGCGCGCCTGGTTGTAGGCGAACAGGCCGCCGTGGCGGACGATCTCGGTGGCGATCGGGTCGAGTCCCTTGGTGAACTCGGTGATCGGGATCGACTCGCCGCGCTCGATGCGGGCGAGCAGCGAGAAGTCGGTCGACGTCAGCAGGCCGATGTTCTGGCAGTTCTGGCCGTAGATCTTCTCGATGTTCTTGGCGATGACGAGGCGGATGCCCGCCTTCAGCTCGCTGTACGGCGCCGTCTCGCGCGAGCTGCCGCAGCCCTTGCTGACGCCGGAGACGATGACCTCGAAGCCGCCGTTCTTGATCGCGTCCTGCTTGACGTTGCCGCCGCGCAGGCCGACCAGGCAGTAGCGCGCCAGCGTCTCGTCGTAGTAGTAGCAGACCCAGCCGGGGGTCAGCTCGTCGGTCGAGATGTTGTCGATCAGCTTGCGCTGCGCGTCGTAGGCGAGGCGCTCCTGGCCGTAGAGCTGCGCCTTCAGCTGCTCCTGGTCTTCCGACAGGTGCAGCACGCGACCGGAGAACTCGAGGGTGTCGGGCAGCATCGCAGCCTCACACCTTCTCCAGGATCATCGCGATGCCCTGGCCGCCGCCGATGCAGGCGGACGCGCAGCCGAGCGACTTGCCGGTCTGCTCCATCTCGCGCACCAGGGTCAGCAAGAGGCGCGTGCCGGTGGCGCCGAGCGGGTGGCCGAGCGCGATCGCGCCGCCGTTGACGTTGCACTTGTTGCGGTCGAGCTTCAGCTCCTTCTCGCAACCGAGGTACTGCGCCGAGAACGCTTCGTTGATCTCGATCAGGTCGAGGTCCGCGACCTTCAGGCCGGCCTTCTGGCACGCCTGCTGGATCGCCGGCACCGGGCCGAGGCCCATGACCTCCGGCGGCACGCCGGCGATGCCCCACGAACGGATGCGGGCCTTCGCCTTCAGGCCGAGTTCCTTGGCCCGCTGTGCCGTGGTGACGACCAGCATGGCGGCGCCGTCGACGATGCCCGAGGCGTTGCCGGCGGTGACGGTGCCGTCCTTGCCGAACGCCGCGCGCAGGCCGCTCAGGCCCTCGAGCGTGGTCTCCGGCTTGATGTGGTCGTCCTTGTCGACGACCAGCTCCTTCTTGCCCATCGTCACCGTCAGCGGCGCGATCTCGGCGGCGAACTTGCCGGCCTTGACCGCGGCGGCGCCGAGCTGGTGGCTGCGCAGCGCGTACTCGTCCTGTTCCTGGCGCGAGATGTTCAGCTTCTTGGCGACGTTCTCGGCCGTCTGCGCCATGAAGAACTTGCAGTACGGGTCGTAGAGCGCCGCGAACAGCAGGTCCTCGATCTTCGGCTCCTGGCCGAAGCGGAAGCCTTCGCGCGCGCCGCGGATCACGTGCGGCACCTGGCTCATGTTCTCCATGCCGCCGGCCAGCGTCAGCTGCGCCTCGCCGGCGAGGATCGCGTGCGCCGCCGACACCACCGACTGGATGCCCGAACCGCAGATGCGGTTGACGGTGACCGCCGGCTTCTCGATCGGCACGCCCGACTTCAGCGCCACGTGGCGCCCGCCGTAGATGGCGTCGCTGCTGCTCTGTGCGACGTTGCCGACGAAGGTCTCGTCGACCATCTCCGGCGAAACACCGCAGCGCTGCAGGGCCGCCTTCGCCGCGTGCGCAGCGAGGTCGATGGCCGTGATGTCCTTGAACCTGCCGAAGCCAGGAGTGCCCGAGTATTCGGCCATGGCGGTGCGTGCACCGCCGACGATCACCAATTCAGGTCGCATCCGGGGAGCATCGACCAAGCAGCCGCCGATCGCAAGTTTCGGCTCGCCCCACCGCCCCAGAGCCCCTGGCCCGACCCCGGGCGGGCCGTAACATGCCGCCCCCATGCTGCCAACGCTCCGCGCGTTCTGCCTGTTCGTCCTGGCCCTGCTGCCGACGGCTTGCGCCAACCTGAACCTCTACAGCGACGAGGAACTCGAGCCGCTGAGCCTGCAGGCCTACGACGAGGCGACCAAGGAGACCGGCGGCGCCATCACCTCCGGCCGCGACTACGAGATGGTGATGCGCGTCGCCCGCAAGATCGCGCAGGCTTCCGACGAGCTGAACTTCCGCTGGGAAGTGCGCCTGCTGAAGGCCGACGACATCCCGAACGCGTTCTGCCTGCCGAACGGCCGCATCGCCATCTACACCGGCATCCTGCCGGTCACGCAGAACGAGGACGCGCTGGCCGCCGTCATGGGCCACGAGGTTGCGCACGCCATCCTGCGCCACGGCGGCAAGCGCATGACGCAGGGCATGCTCAGCCAGGGCGCGATGGAGGCGGTCCAGGCGGGACTCGGCATGGCCGACATGAGCGAAGGAGCGCGCGAGGGCATCATGGCGGTGCTCGGCGTCGGCGCGCAGGTCGGCTTCACGCTGCGCTACAGCCGCGAGCACGAGAGCGAGGCCGACGTCGAAGGCCTGCGCTACGCGATCCGCGCCGGCTACAACCCGGACGAAGCACCGCGGCTGTGGGAACGCATGGCACAACTCGGCGGCGGCGACACGCCGAGCTGGCTGAGCACGCACCCGGCCTCGCTCGACCGCGCCGAGACGTTGCGGCAGATCACGCCGCAGGTGCGCGAGCAGGAGAAGGGATGGAAGCCGAAGGGCACGCCGACGGTGGTCGGTGTGCCGGGCACCGGGACCCTACCGACGCCGCCGGCACAGCAGCCACCGGCGAACCAGCCGCCGACGAAGAAGGTCGATCCGAGCGCCCGGCCGAAGTAGCGCGCAACGCTTGGCCTGAGGTCGCACCGTTCACGTCGCTTTGCGCACGAACTCCGACTTCAACTGCATCGCGCCGAAGCCGTCGATCTTGCAATCGATGTCGTGGTCGCCGTCGACGAGGCGGATGTTGCGCACCTTGGTGCCGACCTTCAGCGCCCCCGACGCACCGCGGACCTTCAGGTCCTTGACGATCACCACCGAATCGCCGTCCTGCAGCACGGTGCCGTTGGCGTCCTTCCACACCTTCGGGCCGTCGGCGGTGGCCGCCGCGTTCTCTGCCGTCGCTGCGTTCTTCGACCATTCGTGGCCGCACTCGGGGCACACGCACAGACCGCGGTCCTCGTAGGTGTAGGCCGACTTGCACTGCGGACAGGGCGGAAGCTCGCTCATGGGGCAAGCACGTTGCCGCGGCCCCAACCTGTTCGCCATACGCCAGCGGCCCTGCTGCGACGCGGCGGGGCTACTTCGGCGGCAGGCGTTCCAGCAGCTCCTGGGCCCAGTCCTGGCAATGGCTGCGGGGGCTGTTCGCCCAGTCAGCGAGCAGCGGTCGCACGACCTCCGCGGCGACGCCGCTTCCGGGCCACGCCGCCAGTGCGACGAAGCCCTCGATCGCGGCTTGGTCCCCCTCACTTGGCCCCCCCGGCAGCGAGCCGTCGCTGTGCAGGCTCGCCTGCAGCGCCACCTCCGCGCGCAGCAGAGTCACGTGTGCGGGCTCGGGCTGGCTGCGACGGTGCGTCGCTGCGATGCGGACCAACGCGGCGGCTGAGGCGATGTCGTTCGGATCCGCGGCCCACTTCGCCTGCAACAGGGCCATCGCACGAAGCATCGCCGGCGAGTCCGGCAGCTGCGCCGCCAGTTGTGCGACCTGACGACTCCAGCCCACGCGTTCTTCGGGTGACAGCGAGGAGTGGCGCTCGAGCAGCAGGGCCAGCACCGCTTCGGCATCCGCCGGCGTCGTCAGCAGCCGCGCCAGCGTCCGCAGGGCGGCGGTGCGCAGTTCGTCGGCGCGCGCCGGATCGCGGGCCATCTGCAGGATGCGTGGGATCGCCGCTCCACCACCGGCGGGAGACTGCTCGTACGAGGCGAGCGCCGCATACGGCAGTTCGGAATCTCCGGCCGCGGCCTCCAACCACTGCAGCCGAAGGCGCTGCAGTTCCGGATCCAGCGGTCGCACGCGCATCAGGGCCACGCCGGCGAAGCGGCGCACCGCCGGCGACGGCGATCGCAGCAGTTCGAGCAACGTGCCGCGCAGCGTGGCGACCTCGTGCCCGAGATGCAGCGCGGTCGACATGGCCGCCAGCTGTTCCTCTTCGTCGGCAGCTTGCATGCCCTCGCGGATGGCGGCCAACGCCGCTCCCGGCAGCGGCATGCGAGCGTGATCGCGGTGGAGCTTGACCACCGCGTCCACGGCCACCGCCCGGACGCCGCGTGCCTCGTCGCCGAGCAAGGCCACCAGCTGCGTGGTCAGCTCCTGGCGCTCGGCGTCGCTCACGGCGCCTTCCCACAGCGGGACCATCAGATAGGGCGCCAACGTCCGGCGTTCCGCGACGTCGCTCTGCAGCAAGCGCGCAGCGCACGCTTGCAGCTCCGCACGTGGCCGACTGCGCAGGCGCTCCAGCAGCCCGGGTTCGAGCGTTGCAAGCGCCCACGCCCACGTGGGACTGCCGCGCGCTGCCAACCGCCGCAGATCGTCCTCGACCGCGCACGCCTCGTCCTGCCCGGCTCGACATCCAGCGAGCACCAGCACCAGAGTCACGGTGCCGGACAGCCGAGGTCCGATGGCCTTTCCCGATCGCTGCATGGCGGCATGGAACCGACGTGCGCAACGCTGCACAAGCCCCGGTACTGCGGCCACGAACGACACCGGGCCCGGAGCAGCGCGATCGCCACTCCCGGCCCGGTTCTCACAGCGCGGTTCTTCTCAGCCGCTCAGCGGTCTTCGACCTTCTTGTAGGTGCGCGGCGTCGGCCCCATGTAGATCTGCCGCGGCCGCGTGATGCGCGCCTCGGGATCGGCCTGGTACTCGAGCCACTGCGAGATCCAGCCCGGCATGCGGCCGATCGCGAAGAACACGGTGAACATGTCCACCGGGATACCGAGCGCCTTGTAGATGATGCCCGAGTAGAAGTCGACGTTCGGGTACAGCTTGCGGTCGACGAAGTAGCTGTCGCTGAGCGCGATCTGCTCGAGCTCGAGCGCGATGTCGAGCAGCGGGTCCTTGCGGCCGAGCTGGGCGAGCACGTCGTAGCACGCCTGCTTCAGGATCAGCGCGCGCGGGTCGTAGTTCTTGTAGACGCGGTGGCCGAAGCCCATCAGGCGCACGCCGCTGTCCTTCTTCTTCGCGAGCTCCATGAACTCGCGCGCGGTGCGCTTGCCGTCGCGGATCGACAGCAGCATCTCGATGACCGCCTGGTTGGCGCCGCCGTGCAGCGGGCCCCACAGCGCCGAGATGCCGGCCGACACCGACGCAAACAGGTTGGCGCCGGAGCTGCCGACCGTGCGCACGGTGCTGGTCGAGCAGTTCTGCTCGTGGTCGGCGTGCAGGATCAGCAGCAGGTCCAGCGCGCGCGCCATCACCGGGTTCGGCTCGTAGCGCTCGCACGGGTTGCTGAACATCATGTGCAGCAGGTTGCCCGCGTACGACAGGTCGTTGCGCGGATACATGAACGGCTGCCCGATGCTGTGCTTGTACGAGTAGGCCGCGATCGTCGGCATCTTCGCCAGCAGGCGGATGGCGTCGACCCAGTTCTGCTCGCGCGTCGCCTGGCCTTCCTTGCGATAGAAGGTCGACAGCGCACCGACCGCCGCCGCGCACACCGCCATCGGGTGGCCGACCTTCGGCAGGCTCTGGAAGAGCGCCTTCAGGTCCTCGTGCAGCATCGTGTGGTGCGTGATGTCGTGCGTGAACTGCGACAGTTGCGGGGCGCTCGGCAGTTCCTGGTGCAGCAGCAGCCACATCACCTCGACGAAGCTGCTGCGTTGCGCCAGCTCTTCGATCGGGTAGCCGGCGTAGCGCAGGATGCCCTGCTCGCCGTCGAGGAACGTGATCTTCGACACGCAGGCGCCGGTGTTGCCGAGGCCCGGGTCGTAGGTGATCGCGCCGGTCTTGGCGCGCAGTTGCCGGATGTCGATCGCGACCTCGCCCTCGCTGCCGATCATCACGGGCAGGTCGATTGCGGTGTCGCCGAGCGTGAGCTTCGCGGTCTTCGGGACGGTCTCGTTGGTCATCGCAGCGGGTGCAGCAGCGGTCGAGGTCGGGGGCGTGTTCGTGGCGGAGAGACTAGGACGAGACATGGGTCGAGGCTCCGAAAAAAAAGGCTCTGTTGCGCTCTTCGGCAGAGGCCCCGCAGCAGCTGCAGTCCGCCTCGCCATGGGCCCCTCGGCCGCGGTCGCCCCGGGCCCGACCACCGCCGCTCAGGGGCGCGTCAGCACCCAGGTGTTGCTGGCGGCGGCGACCGCACCCGTCGCTGCCGCGATCAGGTAGGCGCGCACGAACAGGGTGCCGGCGGCGGGCACCGGGACCACCAGCGAATCGCTGTCGCCGGCCAGCGGCAGCAGGCTCAGTCCCAGCAGGCGCTCCGGCGGCCGGTCGCCGGCTGGCAGGGGTTCGTTCG
>CANGSN010000101.1 GCA_947455805.1 Planctomycetota bacterium | reverse complement strand
GAGGGCCTGCGCCACGGCGGCGGTGCCGGCGTCGGCGTCGCCGAGCAGGAACGGCTCGAGCTGCCGCAGCAGCTCACGCTTCTTCGGCTCCTGGTGTTCGTCGTGCAGCCGCTGCCGGGCGCGGTCGAGCAGTGCGTAGGCCCAGCGCTGCTCGAACAGCTGCTCCGGGTCGCCGCGGCCGTCGTCGTCCGGCTCGACGTCGGCGACGTCGACCAGCGCTTGGCCGCCGCCCCGCACCGCCGCCCGCTCGTGCCGCCCGCGGTTGTGCACGAAGTTGCGGAACGCGCGCCGAAGGTAGTCGCGGAAGCGCCCGCGGTCAGCGTTCGCGGCGTCGACGCCGCCGCGTTCGAGCAGCTGCAGGCAGAACGACTGCACCAGGTCGCGCGCGTCGTCGTCGGGCCGGCCGAGCTGCCGCGCATAGCCGAGCAGCGGCTGCCAGTACGCCTCGCACAGTTCGCCGAGCGCCGTGCGCGCCGTGCCGCGGTCCAGAGAGCCGGTGCGGGCGACGAGGGACCAGCGGGTCGGGGGCAGGGACATCGGGAGAGGCCGCCGGCGGCTGGCGACAGCCGGCGCAGGAGGCGCGGCGGACGGCGGGCCGCTGCTTGTAGCGGCACGGGCGGGGCGGCGGGAAGCTCGGTGGTGGTCCGTCGGCGGCCCGAGTCTCGGGTGAACGGCCCATGGCACCGGCATCTCCTGTCGGTTTTCTCTCCAGTGCCTCACGCGGCGGGCCGAAGATCGCTGCACGCACCGGTCCCGGCCGGCCGACCCACCTCGCCTCGAGTCCGCCATGACGATCCGCCCGTTCCACAAGATCCTGTGCGCCAACCGCGGGGAGATCGCGATCCGCGTCTTCCGCGCCTGCGCCGAACTCGGCATCCGCACCGTCGCGGTGTTCAGCGACGAGGATGCGACCAACCAGCATCGCTACAAGGCCGACGAGAGCTACCTGATCGGCCGCGGCAAGCCGCCGGTCGCCGCCTACCTCGGCGGCGACGAGATCCTGGCGATCGCGCAGCGCGCCAAGGTCGACGCGATCCATCCGGGCTACGGCTTCCTGTCGGAGAACCACGCGTTCGCCGCCGCCGTGCGTCAGGCCGGCATCGCCTTCATCGGCCCGAAGGCCGAGATCATCAGTGGGCTCGGCGACAAGGTGCTGGCCCGCAACGAAGCGCAGCGCCTCGGCATCCCGACCGTGCCGGGCAGCGAGCTGCCGCTCGACGAAGTGCAGGCGATCGCCATGGCGGAGGCGTTCTTCGCGCAGCACGGCACGACGATCTTCAAGGCGGCGCACGGCGGCGGCGGCCGCGGCATGCGCGTCGTCGAGGACAAGAAGGACCTGGTGCCGTACCTGCGGCAGGCGCGCAGCGAGTCGCTGGCGGCGTTCGGCAGCCCGGTGGTGTTCGTCGAGAAGTACCTGCCGCGCGTGCGGCACATCGAGGTGCAGATCCTCGGCGACACCCACGGCAACGTCGTGCACCTGCACGAACGCGACTGCTCGGTGCAGCGACGCCACCAGAAGGTTGTCGAGATCGCACCGGCGCCGAACCTCGCCGAGACGGTGCGGCAGGCGCTGTTCGCCGACTCGCTGAAGCTGGCGCGCGCCGCCGGCTACCACAACGCCGGCACGTTCGAGTACCTGGTCGCTGGCGGCCAGCACTACTTCATCGAGGTCAACCCGCGGCTGCAGGTCGAGCACACGGTCACCGAGCAGATCACCGGCATCGACCTGGTGCAGGCGCAGATCCGCATCGAGCAGGGCCATCGCCTGAGCGACCCCGAGATCGGCCTGCGCAGCCAGGACGACGTCAAGCCGCGCGGCTGTGCGATCCAGTGCCGCATCACCGCCGAGGATCCGCAGAACGACTTCTTCCCCGACACCGGCACCATCGTCGCCTACCGCGCGCCGGGCGGCTTCGGCCTGCGCCTCGACGGCGGCGACGGCCTCGCCGGCACCGTCGTCAGCGGCCACTACGACTCGCTGCTGGTGAAGAGCATCACCTACGGGCAGACGCTCCAGCAGGCGGCGACGAAGGGCATCCGAGCACTGCGCGAGTTCCGCATCCGCGGCGTGAAGACGAACCTCGCGTTCCTGCAGAACGTGCTGGCGCACCCGAGCTTCCTCGCCGGTGCCACCTGGACGCGCTTCCTCGACGAGACGCCGCAGCTGTTCGACATCAAGCCGGGCAAGGACCGCGCGACCAAGCTGCTCGCCTACCTCGGCGACCTCGTCGTCAACGGCCACCCGACCATCAAGAAGGAACAGCGGCTGTCGCCCGCCGCGTGCGAACCCGCGCCGGTGCCGCCGGTGCCGGTCGGCTCGCCGCCGCCGGGCACCGCGCACATCCTGGCCGAAGGCGGCCCGGGCAAGGTGGTGGAGTGGATCAAGCGGCAGAAGAAGCCGCTCTTGACCGACACCACGATGCGCGACGCGCACCAGTCGCTGCTGGCGACGCGCGTGCGCACCAAGGACATGCTGGCGATCGCGTCGGCGACGGCGCACGTGCAGCACCAGCTGTTCTCGATCGAGTCGTGGGGCGGCGCCACCTTCGACGTCGCCTACCGCTTCCTCAACGAGGATCCGTGGGACCGGCTGGTGCAGCTGAAGAAGGCGATCCCGAACGTGCTGCACCAGATGCTGCTGCGCGGCGCCAACGCCGTCGGCTACACGAGCTACCCACAGAACGTCGTCGAGGCGTTCATCGACGAAGCAGCCGAACACGGCATCGACGTGTTCCGCGTGTTCGACAGCCTCAACGACCTCGACTCGATGGAGGTCTCGGTGCAGCGCGTGCTGAAGACCGGCAAGCTGGCCGAGGTGGCGATGTGCTACACCGGCGACGTCGACAACCCGGCGCGCACCAAGTACGGCCTCGACTACTACGCCGATCTGGCGCGCCGGATCGAGGGCATGGGGGCGCACATCCTGTGCATCAAGGACATGGCCGGCCTGCTGCGCCCGCAGGCGGCGCGCATGCTGGTCTCGCGCCTGCGCGCGGTGACGCAGCTGCCGATCGCACTGCACACGCACGACACCTCCGGCAACGGCATCGCCACCTACATGGCGGCGATCGACTCCGGCGTGCACATCGTCGACACCGCGCTGTCGCCGATGGCGGGCCTCACTTCGCAGCCGAGCATGAACGCGCTGATCGCCGCCCTGCGCGGTGCGGCGCGCGAGACCGGCCTGACCAACAAGGCGATGCAGCCGCTCGCCGACTACTGGGAGGCGGTGCGCGAGTTCTACGCGCCGTTCGAGTGCGGCCTGAAGAGCAGCACCAGCGAGGTCTACTACCACGAGATCCCGGGCGGCCAGTACAGCAACCTGCGCCCGCAGGTCGCGTCGCTCGGCCTGCTCGACCGCTGGGCCGACGTGCGCCACGCGTTCGCCGTGGTCAACCAGCTGTGCGGCGACATCCCGAAGGTGACGCCGTCGAGCAAGATGGTCGGCGACTTCGCGATCTTCCTGGTGCAGAACGACCTGCTGGTGATGCGCGACGGCCTGCCGGCATCGACCGCGGCGACGAAGCAGAAGATCCTGCTCGAGAGCAAGCGCCTCGACTTCCCGCAGAGCGTGGTGCAGTACTTCCAGGGCTACCTGGGCCACCCGCCCGGCGGCTTCCCCGACGACCTGCGCGCCGCCGTGCTGAAGGGCCTGCCGGTGCTGCAGGGCCGGCCGAGCGACGGCATGGCGCCGTTCGACTTCGCCAAGGCGCGCGCGCACGTGCAGTCGCGGCTCGGCCGCGAGCCGGCGATGCGCGACGTCGTCAGCTACGCGCTCTACCCGCGCGTCATGGACGAGTTCTTCGCCTTCCAGAACCGCTGCGGCGACGTCTCGCTGCTGCCGACGCCGGTCTACTTCTACGGCCTCGACATGGGCCAGGAGGTCTGGGTCGAACTCGAACCGGGCAAGACGCTGGTCGTCGCGCTCGAGGCGAAGAGCGAGCCGGACGAAGAGGGCAACGTCACCGTCTACTTCAAGCTGAACGGGCAGAACCGCCAGATCGTCGTCGCCGACCGCTCGCTGCAGAAGGAAGGCGAGCAGCGCCGCCGCGCCGATCCGGCCAATGCCGGGGAAGTCGGCGCGCCGATGCCGGGCCGCGTCATCGTGCTGCACGTGCGCGAAGGCCAGGCGGTGGTCGAAGGCGAGCCGCTGCTGACGCTCGAGGCGATGAAGATGGAGACGATCGTGCGCGCGCCGATCGCCGGGGTGGTGCGCGAGCTGTGCACCGACGTCAAGGCGGCGGTGAAGGCGCAGGACCTGCTGCTCGTGCTCGACGGCAAGAAGTAGCGGCGGCCTCGCCGCGCGCGGTTGCGAGCCGTTGCTCGCGGCTCAAAGACCGACGACCGCGGTCGCGGCGTCGGACAGCACGGCGCCGAGCGCGTTGGCGTTCGGGTCGAGTACGAAGGCCTGCTGGTGGAACGTGGCGCCGATCAGGGTCACGTCGAACGGCAGCGGCAGCGTGAAGACCGCACTGCCGTTGGCGCCGACCAGCGGCACGAAGGCGTCGGGCACGACGTGCGCTGTGCAGCCAGGCATGCCGAGCGGTGCGAGGGATGCGCCACCGGGCACACGGTTCCAGCCGAACGCCAACAGGGCCGCGCCGAGCGGCAGTTCGGTCACGTTGACGCGCAGGGTGCGACCGAGGCGCGGCGTATCGCGCGGGATCAGTTGGCTCACCGGCCGCGTGCCGGCGCAGCCGTTGGCGAAGCTGGTGTAGGTGCTGGTCGGGCCGACGAGTGCGGCGCAGCTGTTCTGGCAGGCGTCGATGCTCAGGTAGGAGCGGCCCGGTGGCAGTTGGGGGGGCTCCAGTGGCTCCTGCAGCCAAGTGAGGTAGTGGCGCGTGACCACTTGACCGTCGGAACGAAGCGCCGCAACGAAGAAGTCCCCGCAGGCAACCGCTACGTAGACCGTGCCGGCCGATGGTGGCGGCAACGTCACGGGGCCCCAGGTGACGACCTGCCCGTTGCTGCACAGGGCGGCTCCGACGCTGTCTCCCTGCGCCACTTGCGTAAACTGGGTTCCTGCAGGTGGTGGTGGAGGTCCTGGCCAGGACGAACTGCCGATCCGGGTGGCCAGACCGTCAGATCTAAGCAGGGTGCTCTGGTTCCAACCGCCGTCGGCTTGTAGGTAGCTGAGTCCTGGCGGCAAAGATGGCACGTTGCATTGGCCTGAGTTGTTCTGACCGAAGCCAATGGCCGTGCCGTCCGATCGGATGGCGATGGTGTGGTTGGGCCCCGTGCCCATGCCGACGTAGCTCACTCCAGGTGGCAAGGTGGGGACGTTGAGCTGACCAAACGTGTTGTCTCCATTTGCCCGAATCAGCCCATCGCTGCCGAGCACCAGCGAGAACGAGTGTCCAGCGGCGACATCCATTGCTGCCACTCCGAGCGGCAAGACGAGTGGAAGCGACAGGATCGTGGGGGCGAATCCCCAAGGCGCAGACATGCCGTCATCGACATTGGCGATCGCATGCGTGGCACCGAGCGCCACCTTCGTGATCGAGCGCTTGTCGCCGAGGCGCGGAGGTGACGAATGCAGGGCCTGGTCGGCGCCGAACACCACGACCTCGCCGTCTGAGCGGAGGGCGACGGAATGAAAATCGCCGCCATCCATCTGTTCGTAGTGGCAGCCAGGCGGTAGCGGTGGGATATCGCACTGGCCGTAGCCGTTGTCGCCAAAGGCGACCCACTGTCCGTCCGAGCGCCGCGCGAAACTGTGCCAGTCGCCGGCGACAACGCGCGTGTAGACCACGCCGGGCGGCAGCGGGGGTGGGGTGCACTGGCCGAACGTGTTGTTGCCCCAGGCTTGCACCTGTCCGTCGGACTGCAAACCGAGACAGTGCGCGGCGCCGGTCGCCAACTGGGCCCAGGTGATGCCCGGTGTCAGCGTCGGCACCGTTGTGACACCCCAAAGTGCTGCACCCCAGGCTCGCACCGTGCCATCCGAGACGAGGGCCACGCCGAACGCATCGCCGACCGCGACGTCGACGAAGCTGAGCGGGGCGGGCAGGGTTGGCACGGTCAGCTGTTGCCAGGTTGGGTGGTTCGTGCCCCAGGCAACGAGCGACCCGTCCCCTCGAATCGCTACCGCAAACGTCTCGCCCGCCGCGATGCGCTTGAAGGGCATTCCGGCCGGTGACGTCGGCGGAAGCGGTTGCGTGGGAGAGATCCAAGCGCCCCATTGGCGCAGCGTGCCATCCGAGAGAAGGCCGACGCAGCAGCTACCGGGTGCTATGGCGACGTAGCCTTCTCCCGACGGTGGCGTCGGCACTGGGAGGTAGACCCGACCACGAACGAAGACGCTGCCGTCCGCTCTGCGAATCGCCGTCGCCTCCGCGGAGGCGACCACCTCGACTGCGGGCACCGAATGCACGGCGCTGTCGCTGTTCGCTGCGCCCCAAACCCGGACGTCGATCGTCGGCAGTTGCGCTGACACGCGCGCACCACTGGCCAGCAGCAGCAAAGCAGCGGCGACACAGGAGAGCCTCGGGCTAGGCGACGACGCGGACATCGGCAGTCGATCGTGTACCCGCCGCGGCTGTCCGCCAAGACCCTCAGCCCTGGCTTTCGCCGTCCGGAGGCGGCCGATCGCCAGGCTCCGCCATGCGCGCACCCTCGGCCAGCAAGCGCCCGAGCAGCGCCGCCGACGCCTGCAGCCGCATCAGGCAGCCGGCCTCGGTGTAGAACTCGCTGATCACCGTCGCCTTGGCGCGGATCTCGCCGTGCAGCGCACCAGCCGTGTGCGGCAGCAGCAGTTCGACCTGCTGCTCGACCGACGCCAGGTGGTTCTGGATCGCGGCGAACAGGTCGTTCATGCCGTCGCCGGTCAGCACCGACACCGCCACCGCGCGCGGATCGGCTTCGTAGAGCGGCGTCAGGTCGGCGCGGTCGCGCACGAGGTCGAGCTTGTTCAGCACCGTGATGCGCGGCAGGTTCGCCGAGCCGAGCGTCTCCAGCACTTCGTCGACGGTGCGCAGCTGCTCCTGGGCTTCGGCCGAACTGCCGTCGACGAGCACCAGCAGCAGGTCGGCGTGCAGCGCCTCCTCGAGCGTCGCGTGGAAGCTGGCGACCAGCTGGTGCGGCAGCTTGCGCAGGAAGCCGACGGTGTCGGTCAGCAGCACGGTGCGGCCGCCGGGCAGGCGCCACGGGCGCGTGCGCGTGTCGAGCGTGCTGAACAGCCGGTTCTCGGCCAGCACACCGGCGTCGGTCAGCCGGTTCATCAGCGACGACTTGCCGGCGTTGGTGTAGCCGACCAGCGCGATGGTGAAGAGGTCGGGGCGACCCTGCACTTCGCGAACCTTGTGCTCCTCGACCTTCTTCAGCTCCTTCTGGATCGCGGCGATGCGCGTGCGCAGCAGGTTGCGGTCGACGTCGATCTGCTTCTCACCGGCACCACCGCGCACGCCGATGCCGCCGCGTTGGCGTTCGAGGTGCGTCCAGCGGCGGCGCAGCCGCGGCATCTCGTACTGCAGGGCGGCGAGTTCGACCTGCAGCTTGGCCTGCGGTGTGCGCGCGTGCATGCCGAAGATCTGCAGGATCAGTTCGCTGCGGTCGATGACCGGCACGCCGACCGCGGTCTCGATGTTCTTCGCCTGGTTCGGCGTCAGCGAGTCGTCGCAGATGACAGCACCGCTGTGCGCCAGCTTGACGACCTCGGCGAGCTCTTCGAGCTTGCCGCTGCCGAGGTAGCTGTGCGGGTCGGCGTGGCGGCGGTGCTGCACCATGCAGCCGGCGGCGACGAAGTCGGCGGTGTCGGCGAGCAGCTGCAGCTCGTGCAGCGCCTCGGCGGCGGTGCGCGGATCGCCCATCGGCACGATGCCGAACAGGATGGCCTCGGTCTGGTGGCCCTTGCTGGCGTCGATCGGAGTGTCGTTCTTCACGCGTGCGTCTTGTCGGTCGGCGCGTGCTGCGGGCCGAGCGATGCCTCGATCGAACCATCCGCACCGCGCTGGAGGAAGATCCGGCGGCAGAACCGCGCGTCGTCGCGCTGCGGATGGTCGTCGCGGAAGTGGGTGCCGCGCGACTCGGCGCGCAGCAGGCCGGCTTCGGCGACCAGCGCCGCGACCGTCAGCATGTTCGCCAGTTCGCAGTTGGCGCGCAGCGGCAGCGGCGCCTTGACCAGGTAGTGGTGCCAGTAGCCGATGCGCGAACGGGCGTCCTGCAGGCCGTCGTGGTGGCGGCGCAGGCCGACCTGGCGCCACATCAGGCTCTTCAGCGAGTAGAGCAGGTCGTCGTGCAAGAGGCGCGGCGGGTCCTGCGCCAGCAGCGGGCCCGGTGCCGAGCGCGGCAGCCCGGGGAACGGTCGGCGCGAGAGTTCGGCGGCGGCGTGGCCGGTCACCTGGCCGAGCACAGCACCTTCCAGCAGCGAGTTCGAGGCCAGACGGTTGGCGCCGTGCAGGCCCGACGCGGCGGCTTCGCCGACGGCGAACAGGCCCGGCACGCTGGTGCGGCCTTCGCCGTCGGTGACAGCACCGCCGACGAAGTAGTGCGCACCCGGGCGCACCGGGATCGGATCCTTCGCCAGGTCGAGGTCGAACGTCGAGCAGATGCGGGCGATCGACGGGAACAGCTTGTGCGGGTCGCCCTGCACCGTGCTGAGGTCCAGGTAGACGTGCGTGTCGTTCGTCGCCACCATGCGATCGAGGATCGCGCGGCTGACGACGTCGCGCGGCGCCAGGTCGCGCATCGGGTGCACGCCGGCCATCACCGGCTCGCCGTTGCGGTCGCGCAGCACGGCGCCGGCCCCGCGCACCACTTCGCTGATCAGGAAGCGCGAGGCGCCGGCGATGTAGAGCGTGGTTGGGTGGAACTGCACGTACTCGCAGTCGGCGAGGCGCGCCCCGGCGCGGAAGCAGAGCGCTTGGCCGTCGCCCGAAGCGCCGGTCGGGTTGGTGGTCTCGCGGAAGATCTGGCCGGTGCCGCCGGTGGCGACGACGACGGCGCCCGCTTCGACCGCGAACTGCATG
>CANGSN010000100.1 GCA_947455805.1 Planctomycetota bacterium | reverse complement strand
TACCCGGCGGCGGCCCGGCGCGAAGGGCGTGCTCGCGGGCCCGCACGGCGGTGGGCGGCAGCGCGCGCCCGGGATCGGGCGCGACGATCGCAACGCTTCGTTGCCTCGGCCTCGAAGGTCGGCGACCATGCGCGCGCGTCCATGAGCTTGAAGATCATCGGTGGCGACTACGGCGGTCGCGTCCTGCGTTCGGTGAAGGGCCTCGGCACGCGGCCGCTGCTCGGGCAGGTCCGCGAAGCCCTGTTCAACATCCTGCAGGAGCAGGTCCCCGGCGCCGTCGTCTGGGATCTCTTCGCCGGTACCGGCGCTTCCGGCATCGAGGCGCTGTCGCGCGGGGCGGCGCGCGTGCTGTTCGTCGAGAAGAACGGCCGCGCCATCGACGTGCTGAAGGGCAACCTGCAGATGCTCGGCCCCGACGCGGTCGAGCGCGCGGTCGTGCAGCGTGTCGACGCCTGGGAGCCGCCGCCGATGACCGCGGCGCTGTTCGGTGCGACCGGGCACGAAGAGGACGCCGATGCATCGACCGACGCCGAGGTCGCGCCCGACGTGATCTTCCTCGATCCGCCCTACGCGATGGTCGCCGAGGACCCGGTCAAGTCGCTGGCGCGGGCCCGCAAGCTGCTGTCGCGCGTGGCGCGCGGCGGCTGCGTGGTGTTCCACTTCGAAGCCGGCGTGCTCGACGCCGACGACTTCGACGACGACCTCGATCTCGACCTGCGCGAGTGGGGCACCACCGCGATCGCGATGATGTGGCAGAAGGGCGAGGCGCCGGAGCGACTGCGGCGGCGCTGGGCGAAGGAACGCGGCCGCGGCGCCGACGAAGCCTGAGCGCGGCTCACTGACCGATCACGAGCCGCAGCGCGTTGGTCACGCCCTGGTAGGGCGGATAGGCACCGACGACGAGGTCGAGCACCAGCACCTGCGCGTGCAGTTCGCAGCCGATCGCCGAGCTGGGAACGCCCTGCAGCGACAGCGGTACCGTGGTGCTGACGATCTGCGCCGGCAGCAACCAGGTGGTGATCAGGCCGGTGGCGTCGATCGCCTGCGAGCAGCCGTTGCCGGCGAACGGCGGCAGGATCGACGGCGCGTTCGCCGGGCCAGCGCCGGTGCTGAAGCCGACCAGCACGAACTCGCCGAACAGGCCGGTCGTGTTGTCGACGGTGAGCGCGAACTGCGCGTTGCCGAGCAGCGGCGGGCTCGAGGTGCCGAGCAGCGGCCCGCCGAGCAGGTGGTTGCCGGGCAGCGTGCACGGCACGCCATAGGTCTGCACGACGGCGCCGGTCTGGTTGGTCGCGAGCGGCGTCGGCGTGGTGTCGAGGTGCCACGCCTGGTCCTCGAACGCCACCGAGTCGACGAGATCGACGTCGCGCGCGAGGCTCTGGCCGGCGGGGATCGCGGGTGCGAAACGCCCTTCACTCCACAGGCCCGCGCCGGTCGCCATGAGCTCGCGCGAGAAGCCGGTCTGGCCCCACACCAGCCAGTCCTCGACGACGTTCGGTGAACTCATCAGGGCTGGATCCTGCGAACGCAGCAGGCCGAGCGCGCCGCGCTGGCCGAGCAGTTGTTCGCCGCCGAGTCCCCACAGGAAGTTCCACGGCGTGTTGCCGGTCCATAGGTCGCCGGGCGCTGCGCCGCCCGCGGGCGCCGCCTGGAACCAGTGCACGCGCATGTAGCCGTTCGGTGCCAGCGTCGTGCCGAGCGGGAACGGCCACCAGTACGTCTGCGGCATGTTCGGCGTCAGCGACGCGTAGAAGATCGTCCACTGCGACAGGTCGACCGTATGTGCGCCGCGGTTGTGCAGCTCGATCCAGCGGCCGCCGGCGTCGGCTCGGACTTCGTTGAGCAACACGGTCTGAGCCAGGGCGCAGGGAGCCAGCGCGGAAGCGGCGAAGGTGGCGAGAATCGCGGCAGCGCCGCACGTGATCGTCGAATGCATCGGCAGTCCGGTGAGGAGTCGTCGAGTTCTGCATCAGTTCGGCGAACGCCAGGGCGCCGCCTTAGGGTGCGTGTGAGTGGTCGACGTCGCCGGCTGGATCGCGACGGTCCGTTGCAGCGAGCGCGCCGCGGTTCGCGGCTCATGCGCGATCTGCGTCAAGCGCGAACGGGTCGCGGTCCGATAGCGAAGGTGCACGTCCCGATCGCTCGGGCGGGCATTCCACGCACCCTGGTTCCGCACCGTGTCGAAACTCACGTCCGAGGCCGTCGAACGCATCGTCGAAGAACTGATGGATGGCAGCCTGACCAAGGCCGAGCGCATCCGACGACTGCGGGAGCTGGCGATGTCGGGCGACGACGTTCCGGACGAACTGATGGACCAGGCTCTGCGCAAGTTGATGGAGCGGATCACCGAGTGACCGCGGACTTCTCGAAACTCATCCCTTCGGAACAGCCATGAAGACTGCGTTGTTCGTTTCGTTCCTGCTCGGTGTGGCGGCGCTCCCTGCGCAGGATCGTGAA
Organism: Planctomycetota bacterium; assembly: GCA_947455805.1. Lineage (GTDB taxonomy): Bacteria > Planctomycetota > UBA1135 > UBA1135 > UBA2386 > UBA2386. Next base: position 6,576 of record CANGSN010000100.1, on the reverse strand, counting down.
TTCGGCACTGCCGTGAAGACCACGCTGACACAGGTCCGCCAGGACCCCGAGGCGTACAAGAACGTCAAGGTCACGTTCACCGTGCAGTTCGCCTCGCTCGGCAAGGTGTCGAATCCGTTCTTCACCAAGTTCACGCCGACGGACTTCGCCAACTTCTACGCGTGGGGCGACGAGCAGCCGATCTGGCGGGAGACGTCGTACAACGACGTGTTCGGCATGCTGTTCCTCAGCAAGTCGCACCCGGGTCTCGAGCAGCTGTACGAGATGCGCGCCTACCAGCGGCTGAACATCACGGGCGTGATCCGCAACACGTTCCAGAACACGCCGTGGATCGAGGTCACCGAGTTCGAGACGCTGAAGGAGCAGCTCGACACGGCGATCCTGTCGCACCTCTACCGTGGCGAGAAGCTGATGGAGCAGCGCCTGTGGCAGCGCGCGATGTCCGAGCTTTCGCTGGCGCCGGGCGAGGGCGTGCCGCCGCACGCGACGCGCGCTGCGCACCGCAATCTGGGCATCTGCCTCTTGCGCATGGGTGAGCCGCAGGCGGCGATCAGCTATCTCGAGTCCGCCTCGCAGCTGAGCAAGGGCAAGGACACCGAGGTCGAGAACCTGCTGGCGATGGCACGCACCGCGCCGGAGCAAGCGATCGATCGCACGGTCGACGCGCGCGGCCTGCGCGACAGCGAGCGGCCGATGTGGGAGGCCTTCGACGGCGACAAGGGCCGTCGGCCGCCCCGCAAGCCGCGCTGAGGCAGCGAGGTTCGCCGCGCCGCCGCCGCCGGATGCGCGGCGTCCGCCGGCCGCAGCGGTGCTGAAAATCAGCGGCCGAGGGGGCATTCTCCGGGGTTCCCCCGGCCATGACCTCGACGACCGCTTCGCCCTCGCCCGCCGCTCCGTCGCTGCGCGGCCCGTTCCGCCTGGCGGTCGGCGTCATGGTGGCGATGGCCGCGACCGTGCTGAAGGGCGCGCTGACCACGAGCACCGGCTCCGGCATGGCGTATCCGGACTGGCCGCTGTCGAACGGCCAGGTGATGCCGGAGACCAGCTACACGACGGTCGCTGGCTTCCTCGAGCACTTCCATCGCCTCGCGGCGGCGACCACCGGCCTGCTGGCGCTGGCGCTCGCGCTGTGGCTGCAGTTCGGCTTCGCCGGTCGCGTCGCTGGGCGTGCGCTCGCCACCGCGTGGATCGGTGGCTGCCTGATCCTGGCGCAGGGGGTCATCGGTGGCGTCGGCGTGCTGAAGAACACGCCGGTGCTGACGTCGGTGACGCACGGCACGCTGGCCCAGCTGGTGTTCGCGACGTTCGCGTTGCTCGCCTACCAGCTGACCGACCGCTACCGCACGACCGTGCCGCTGCCCGGCGTGGCACCCGGCACCGGCCGCCGCATCGCCGTCGCCGCCGTCGTGCTGATGGTCGTGCAGACCGTGCTCGGCGCGATCGGGCGCCACGCCAACAGCGGCCACGCCATCTGGACGCACGCCGGGCACGCGCTGGTGGTGTTCTTCGTGGCGACGATCGCCACCGCGATGGCCGTCGGCAAGCTCGGGGCCGCACCCGGCATCCGCACGCTGTCGCGCTGGATCGTCACGCTGCTGATGACGCAGATCGCGCTCGGCTTCGTCGTGCTGGCGGTGCGCAACCCGAAGGGCAAGAGCGAGGACAACGTCGACAACCTCGGCGTCGCCTTCACCATCTCGATGCACGTCGTCATCGGTGCGGCACTGACGGTGCTGCTGGCGACGCTCGCCGCGCACGTGTTCCGCAGCACGCGCCGGGCCGGCGGCGGCGCTCCGGGTGTCGAGGAAGCGTTCCGATGACCGCGGTGCCCGCATCGCCGGGCGGCAAGCTGCGCGCCTATTGGGAGCTCGGCAAGCCGCGGCTCTCGGGCTTGGCGGTGTTCGCCGTCGTCGCCGGCGCCTACATGGCGTGGCCGTCGCGGCGCGTGAATCCGCATCCGCCGTTCGATCTGCTGGTGGCGACCACGGTCGGCAACTTCCTGGCCGCGATCGGCGCCGCGGCGCTGAACATGTACCGCGAGCGCGAACTCGACCCGCTGATGAAGCGCACGCAGGGGCGGCCGCTGCCGACGGGCCGCTTGTCGCCGGGCGAAGTGCTCGGCTTCGGCCTCGTCGCTTCGACGCTCGGCGTGTTGTGCGTGCTGGTCGGTTCGTCGCCGCTCGGCGGCGACGGCGTGCGGCTGGTCGGCGCCTGGAACTGGACCGCTGCCGGGCTGTGCGCGGTGATCGTGCTCAGCTACGTGCTCGTCTACACGCCGATGAAGGTGCGCACGCCGCTGAACACGCTGGTCGGTGCGATCCCCGGCGCGCTGCCGCCGGTGGTCGGCCACGCCGCCGTCCTCGGCCACCTGGCGATGCCGCAGGCGGTGCTGTTCGCGATCCTGTTCTGCTGGCAGATCCCGCACTTCCTGGCGATCGCGTGGCGCTACCGCGAGGACTACGCGCGCGCAGGCATGCGCATGCTGCCGACGCTCGATCCGACCGGGCATCGCACGGCGATCACGATGCTGATCTACATGGCGGGGCTCGCCATCGCGTCGTTCGTCCCGTACTTCACGCAGATGGCCGAGGCGCAGTACGCAGCGGCCGCGCTGTTGCTGAACCTGTTGTTCTTCGTGCCGACCGCCTTCGCCGCGCTGACGCGACGCGACGAGGCGATGCGGATGACGTTCGTGGTGTCGATCGTCTACCTGCCGCTGCTGTTCGTCGCGATGGTGTGGTGGCGCAAGTGAACCAAGCTCCCGATTCCAAGGCGCCCGCGGCCGGTGCGGCGATCGCCGCCGACGGCCTCGTCTTCGCCTACGGCGAGCGGCGGGCGCTCGACGGCGTGTCGTTCGCGATCCAGAAGGGCGAGAAGCACGGCTTCCTCGGCCCGAACGGCTCCGGCAAGTCGACGCTGTTCAAGCTGCTGTCGACGCTGGTGCCGCTCCAGCAGGGGCGCGTGACGATGCTCGGCCTCGACCTCGCGCGCGAGGCGGCCGCGATCCGGCGCAAGCTCGGCGTCGTCTTCCAGTCGCCCGCGGTCGACAAGAAGCTGACCGTGCGCGAGAACCTGCACTACGGCGGGCTGCTGCTCGGGCTCGGCGGTGCTTCGCTGCGCGCGCGCTGCGACGAGATGCTGGCGGCCGCCAACCTGGGCGACCGCGCCGCCGACCTGGTCGGCGAGCTGTCGGGCGGCCTGCGCCGCCGCGTCGAGATCGCCAAGTGCCTGCTCGGCCAGCCGGAGCTGGTGCTGCTCGACGAAGCCAGCACCGGCCTCGATCCGGCGGCGCGCCGCGACCTGTGGACGGTGCTGAAGGCGATCCCGGGGCTGACGGTCGTGTTCACCACGCACCTGATGGACGAAGCGGCCGAAGCCGACCGCCTGACGCTGCTCGACCAGGGCAAGGTCGTCGCTGCCGGTGCGCCGGCCGCGCTGATGCGCGAGGTCGGTGGCCAGGTGCTCGATCTCGAGGCGACCGACGCCGCGGCGCTCGCGAACGAACTGCAGCGCGAACTCGGCGTCACCGCGCGCGTGCTCGACGGCGCACTGCGCCTCGACGGCGAACGCGTGCACGAGCTGGTGCCGGCGATCGTGCAGCGCTTCGGCGCGCGCGTGCTGCGGCTGTCGCTGGCGCATCCGTCGCTGCAGGACGTGTTCCTCCTGCGCACCGGCAAGCGCTTCGTCGTCACCGAACCGGACCCGGCGCCGAAGAAAGGCCGGCGGAGGAAGTCGTGAAGGCCGTGCTCGCGTTGTGGCATCGCGAGATCGTGCGCTTCCTGCGCGATCGTTCGCGTCTGACCGGTTCGCTGCTGCAGCCGGTGATCTTCTGGCTGCTGTTCAGCGGTGCTTTGCACGGCTCGTTCAAGCCGGGCGGCATGGACTACGGGCAGTACTTCTTCGTCGGCACGCTGGCGATGATCACGCTGTTCACCGCCATCTTCTCGACGATCACCGTCATCGAGGACCGCAAGGAAGGGTTCCTGCAGGGCGTGCTGGTGTCGCCGGTGCCGCGCAGCGCCATCGCGCTCGGCAAGATCCTCGGCGGCGCGTCGCTCGGCATGGGGCTCGCCGTGCTGTTCCTGCTGCTGGCGCCGCTCGCCGGCGTGCCGCTCGAGCTCGACCGCGTGCTGCTCGGCCTCGGCGTGCTGGCGCTGCTGTCGATCGCCGTCACCGGGCTCGGCTTCTCCCTCGCCTGGGTCATGGACAGCACCGCCGGCTACCACGGCATCATGATGGTGTTCCTGATGCCGATGCTGCTGCTGTCGGGTGCGTTCTTCCCGATGCAGGACTCGCACTGGCTGCTGGCCTGGGTGCGCCACGTCAACCCGATGACCTACGGCGTCGGCGCGCTGCGCCACGCGCTGCAGGGCGAAGCGCCGGGCATCCCGTCGTTCGCGGTGTGCCTGCTCGGCACCGCGCTGTTCGCCGTCGCGACGTTCGCGCTCGGCACGTTCGTGGTCACGCGCCGCAGCGCGCGCGACGCCGTCTGAGGAACCCATGCTCGCCGAGTTCGACTTCCAGGTGCTGGTCCACGTCGACGCGCTGCTCAACTCGCTCGCGTTCGTCTTCCTGTGCGCCGGCCTCGTCGCCATCAAGCGCGGCAACGTCGAGCTGCACAAGAAGCTGATCTTCGTCGCCGTCGGCTTCTCGGCGGCCTTCCTGGTCTGCTACCTCGTCTACCACTTCACGGTGCCGAGCAAGAAGTTCGAGCACCAGGGCTGGATCCGCCCGGTCTACTTCACGCTGCTGATCTCGCACATCGTGCTCGCGGTCGTGCAGGTGCCGCTGATCCTGCGCACTCTCTACCTCGGGCTGAAGGACCGCCGCGCGCAGCACAAGAAGTGGGCGAAGGTGACGACGCCGATCTGGCTCTACGTGTCGGTCACCGGCGTCATCGTCTACTACTTGGCGTTCCATCTCTGACGACGGGCCTCTGACGACGAGCCGTGGCCGACAAGCGCCGCTTCGAACTGTTCGCCGACCTGGTGACCCGCCACTTCCCCGGCTGCCGCCACGCGTTCGACATCGCCGGCGGCCAGGGCAAGCTGAACGCCGCATTGACCTCGCGCGGGCTCGACGTGCTGACGTTCGACAAGCGCTGGAAGCACGACGACGTGAACTACGCGCAGCGCCTGTTCACCCTCGACGAGCCGTGCGGTTGTGACCTGCTGGTCGGCATGCATCCCGACGGCGCCACGCGGGTCATCGTCGAGTATGCGGCGAAGCACCGGCGGCCGTTCGCGATCGTGCCGTGCTGCTCCGACAACGGCATGAGCTACAAGCCGTGGATGCGGCACCTGGCCGAGCTCGGCCAGCAGCTCGGCCTCGACGTCGCCGAGGAGGCGCTGCCGATGCAGGGCCGCGCCCGCGTGCTGGTCGGCAAGCCGCGCGACTGACGGCCCCGTCGCCGGCGGTGTCCGGTTGGACCGGATTTCACACTTCCCTGCGACCGCGGAGCCGCGAGCAGACACTGACAGGCGGCTGGCATCCATCGCGGATGTTAGGCATCCTTTCGGGTCTCCTCCCATGCTCCACACCTTACATATCCAGAACATCGCGCTGCTGGAGCGCGCCGAGTTGCGGTTGGCCGACGGCCTGACCGTGATCTCGGGCGAGACCGGCGGCGGCAAATCGCTGCTGATCACCGCCCTCAAGCTGCTGCGCGGTGAGAAGGTGCCCGGCTCGCTGGTGCGCCACGGCCAGGACGAACTGCAGGTCGACGGCGAGTTCCGGCTCGGCAAGGGCGAACGCAGCGCGACCATCCAGAAGCTCGTGCAGGAGCTCTGCGGCGGCGTCGTCGAGGACGACCTGCTGCTGGTGACGCGCATCGTCGATCGCCAGGGCCGCACGCGCGTGCGCCTCGGCGGCCGGCCGGCGACGCTGTCGGCGCTGCGCGAAGTGGGCGCGATGCTGCTCGAGATCCATGGCCAGGGCGACTCGCGCGCGCTGATGCGGGCCGAGGCGCAGTGCGAGACGCTCGACGCGTTCGCCGGCTGCTCGCCGCTGCGCAGCGAGTTCGCGGCGGCGCTGGCGAAGGCGCGCGGCATCGCGGCGCGCTTGCGCGAACTCGCCGACGGCGAACGCGAACGGCGCCAGCGGCTCGAGTTCCTGCGCTTCCAGCACCAGGCGATGAGCGAGCTGCAGCTGCGCGAGGGCGAGCTGTCGGATCTCGAGCAGGAGCACCAGGTGCTGAGCAACCTCGACGCGATGCGGCAGCAGCTCGACGAAGGGCTCTCCGTGCTGCAGGACGGCGAGGACAACGTCGCCGAGCAGGTCGCGCGCGCGCTGCGTTCGGTGCAGGAGGCGGCGGCGATCGATCGCCGCCTCGAACCCGCCGCCGAGCAGCTGGCGCAGATCGACGCCCTCGTCGCCGATGTGTGCCGCCAGCTGCAGTCGGGGCAGGCGCGGCTCGACCTGGACCCGGCGCGCCTGCAGCAGGTGCAGGAACGGCTCGACGAGATCCACGGCGCACTGAAGCGCTTCGGCCCGACCGAGCAGGACCTGCGCAGCAACCTCGCCAAGGTCACCGCCGAGCTCGCCGCCGCCGAGGGCCGCGACAGCGACCCCGAGGCG